>NZ_CP025407.1:5252500-5332500 GCF_002847285.1 Streptomyces sp. CMB-StM0423
CTCAAGCGCGAGGTCGTCTCGCTGGGTGCCATGGAATCGCCGCGGGACGAGTTCTACGAGGCCGCCGCGCCGGTCACCGCCGCCGCCCGGGCCCAGCACGACCAGTCCGTACGCGACGGAGAGGCGACGCGGGAGCAGCAGCATGCCCGCGGCGCCGCCGGCCTGCCGCCCGCCGAGGACGGCCGCGACGAGCGCAGTCGCGAGGAGCGCAGCCGCGAGGCGGCCCGCGCCTCCTGACCTCCAGGTACCCGCCGGTCAGGCGCCCACCCGGTCCGCCGGGCAGGGCGCCTGACTGCTCTTTTCGGCTGGTACCCGCGCCCCGGCGGGCAACGGGACTTCCCCGGGTGGGTCTTGGTGTTTACGTGTAGTCCAGCAACGGCGGACACACCACGTCGACCACCTGCCCATCTCACGGAGGTGCGCCATGCCCCACGGAGCCGCGCCCCGGCTCGCCGCCCTCGCGGAAGAGCTGCTCGGAGGCCCGCTGCCGATCCGTATCCGCGCCTGGGACCGCTCGGAAGCCGGTCCCGAGGGCGCCCCCGTCCTCGTCGTACGCCACCGCAGAGCGCTGCGCCGCATCCTGTGGCGGCCCGGCGAACTCGGCCTCGCCCGCGCCTGGGTCGCCGGCGAGATCGACGTCGAAGGCGACCTGTACGCCGCCCTCGACCGGCTCGCGGGACTCCTCTGGGAACGCGGCCCCGATGCCCCCCGCCCCCGCCCGGCCCGCCTCGCCGCCGCCGCCCGCGGCGCCCTCGCCCTCGCCCGGCCGCTGCCCCCGCCCCCGCCGCCGCCCGAGGAGGTGCGCCGGCACAAGGTCCGCGGCGCCCTGCACACCCTGCGCAGCGACAAGGCCGCCGTCAGCCACCACTACGACGTCGGCAACGACTTCTACTCCCTCGTCCTCGGCCCGTCCATGGTCTACTCCTGCGCCTACTGGCACGAGGACGGCACCCTGGAGGACGCCCAGGCCGCCAAGCTCGACCTCGTGTGCCGCAAGCTCGGCCTCAGGGAGGGCGACCGGCTGCTCGACGTCGGCTGCGGCTGGGGCTCGATGGTGCTGCACGCGGCGCGCGAATACGGCGTACGCGCCGTCGGCATCACGCTCTCCCGCGAACAGGCCGCGTACGCGCGCAAGCGGGTGGCCGACGCAGGACTCGGCGACCGCATCGAGATCCGGGTACAGGACTACCGCGAGACGGCCGACGGCCCGTACGACGCGATCTCCTCCATCGGCATGGCCGAGCACGTCGGCTCCCAGCGCTACGGCGAGTACGCCCGCGGCCTCCACCGGCTGCTGCGCCCCGGCGGCCGGCTGCTCAACCACCAGATCGCCCGCCGTCCGCTGGCGGATGAAGAGGACTACGTCATCGACGAGTTCATCGACGCGTACGTCTTCCCCGACGGGGAGCTGTCGCCCCTCAGCACGACGGTGGACCAGTTGGAGCGCGCGGGCTTCGAGGTGCGCGACACCCAGGCGCTGCGCGAGCACTACGCGCTGACGCTGCGCCGCTGGGTGGCGAACCTGGAGGCCCGCTGGGCTCAGGCCGTGACCCTGACCTCGCCGGGGCGGGCGCGGGTGTGGCGGCTGTACATGGCGGCGTCGGCGCTGTCCTTCGAGCACAACCGGATCGGCGTGAACCAGGTGCTGGCGGTACGGACCCCGGCGTCGGGCGACTCGGGGGTGCCGCTGCGGCAGCCGCGGTGGCGCTGAGGCTCTGTCCTGGGGCGCGTGGACCGGGTGATTCCGCAAACGGTACGAGGGCGTCACGCCGGCGCAGCACGGGGTTAACACGGGTCCTGCATCGTTGAGGACGTCGGCAAGGAACTCTCCGGAGCGGCTCCCGGACCTCCTGGTCGCCGGACGCAGGGCACGGCCTGACCGGCCCGCGCGTCCCCACGCGGGGACCGCCGTCGTCCCGCCCCTTGGTGCACGCACCGGGGGTGCGGCGGTCCCCGCGTCACACGTGTGTGCGCAGGTGCACGAGCGGGTCGTCGAAGCTGACGTGCTCGGCGACGTCGTGCAGCATCGCGCGGTAGTGGGCACGGCGGTGCGGCGCGGGAGTGGTGAGGGTGAGCACGGCGAGCCGGCTGCCGTCGGGGTGGGGCAGATAGGCATGAATCTGCAACAGCCGCTCGACGGCGATCCCGAGATCCGGTGCGACGCGCATCGCCGCCTCCCCGATGGCGGCGGGCCCGCAGGGTAAGTCGAGGACTTCGATACGGTCGTGACCTGCGGCGACGGCACGAGCGGCGGTGAGGTGCAGGGGCGCGCGACTGATCTCCTGCCACCGGAAGGTGAAGAACGAGGTGAGCAGTCGCCCGTCGCCGTCGTCGTCGCGATGGAGTCCCAGCGAACAGTGCACGACGCCTTCTTCACGAAGGGCGAGCATCATCCGCTGAGCACCAGCTAACTGCCCGATCACCCGCTGCCGCCCGACCCCGTCGGGAACTCCGGCGAGTAGGTCGTCGACGACTTCTCGCAGTCGCGAGGCGTCGGTGGTGTCGGACTGGGCGGTGAGAGCGTCGAGCGGCAGCGTGGTGAATCCGGCGGGCAGGGCGAACCACGCTTCGCGGTCGGGTTGGGTGACGGAATCGCTGAGGACGTACGTGGCATGTTCGTCAGCCATTGCGCCTCGCTGACCGGGCGCCGGCCTGCCGGGCACGTGCGACGTACTGCTCGCTTGCCTCCCAGGAGTTATGGTCGGCAGGTGCGAAAAACGCGTGGGGTTGGGTGAGTAGGTGCAGGCGCTTCGGCTTGAGGTCTGCCGTTTTACTCGGAGGGCCACTGCTGACGGCGACGACGCCGAAAAAGCGCGGATCGCCGGCCAACCAAATCGGGTCCAGTTGTGCCTTGAGTTCCGGCTTGGCGCGGGGTGCCATGCGCCTCCCCCACCAGTTCACGCGATAGTGGGTGAGAAAGTGCAGCGGTATGCGCTCTCCGGGTCGCTCCGGGTTCGGGAACTCGATCCACTTGTCTCCGTGAGGTGATTCAGGGTGCTGTGATAGACCGTAAGGGGCGTGGTCGAGGCGCCAGGGGTAAGTCTGAAGGATGCGGCGCATTCGCACGTAAACCTGGAAGAAGGCGAGCGCGATGAGTGCACGGTATCCGCCGTAGACCATGGGGAAAATCAACAGAGGAACGAAGCCGGTCGGCAGGAGCAGGATGAGTATCAGGACTCCGAAGGCGGTGAGAAGCCAGCCGATGAAGGCGATCGTGTTCATCGTCAGTCGCTCGGCCCACACGCGCCGGGTGGGGGGATGGTCCCAGGCGGTGGAATAGTCGGAAGGGTGCACGGAAGACCTCGTTCGAGAGTGGCCGGCAGACGACGTCGTTTCCTTCACCGTGTCGGTATATGGCGGATTAGTTCGATCATCTCTCCGCTGGTGAGTCCAACGATTTCGACACCGCCGAGAAGGCTGTCCGACCCGCCGACGATATCGTTCTCAAGAGCTTCTACACCGGTGCCGACCAGACCCACCCCGCCGGACAGCACACCTGTCGATGCTGCGCCGACCTCAATACGGTTGGCCGTTTGTGCGGTCCATCCGACGGCATGGACCCCCCGTGCCAGCAGCGGATTACCCAGCGCGGCGACAGCTTGGGCCTCGGTCATGATGCGGGTGCCCACCGTGCCGAACTTCTGGCCCAGCGTCAGAGCCTCGGTGCTTGCGCGAACAACGTCCACTCCCTTGACAACACCCTTCCCCACGGCGGCCGCACCAGGTACCACGCCCAGTCCGTCGGCAAGCGCGCTCACCGAGTTGTTCCAGAAGTCCGCGTCGAACTCTCCTTTCGTGACGCCGTCCCAGATCGACGCCCGAACCGCCGGGTCCGCCAACCGTGCGGTCAGTGCGCCCGCGCTCAGGGCTGCCGCGGCCAGAAGCAGGATCGCCGTTGCCGTGCCGCCCGTCACGATCGTCAGGGCGGCCAGGGCCACCACGCCTGCCGCGATGCTGAGGATGTCCGGGAGGTTTTCTGTGATCCAGGCTGCTGCCTTGGCGAAGAAGCCCGGTTCCTGGGGGGCCAATTTGTCCGTGGCGTCGCGGATGTCGTCCGCTCGGGACGCGGCCTCCGTTTCGTGTTCCCAGGCCAGGGTGCGCGCGCTGCGGAGGATGCGGTCGAGTTCGGCCTGCGCTTCGTCCACCGCCGCGTTGAGGCGGCGCAGGGTCGCCTCCGAGTCGGGGTCGTCCCCCGGTTTCTTGGCGCTCAGGTCCGGGCGGTCGCCGGTGCGGCCGGTGTGGTCGCTGGTTTCCTGCTTTGCCGCGCCGGCGCGGGACTCCGCCTCGTCCAGGGTGCGCCGCGCCTCGCGGGCGCGGTCGTCGAGTTTCCGTGCGCGGCGCTGGAAGTCGCCGAGTTCCGTCTCCCAGCGGTCGAGTTGCCTGGCGGCCTTCCTGATGGAGTGCGCGGCGTTCTTGAGGTTCAGGGGGAGCGGGCCGTCCTCCAACTGCTGGCGGAAGGCGACGGCCGCGTCGCCCTTCCAGTAACTGCCGTCCATCAGCTTGGTGATCATGTCGCGGGTCTCGTCGAGCACCTTCGCGCACTTGATCAGCTTGGCGCCCAGGGCACGGACGGTATCCGTGTTGCCCGGGGTGGGGTTGAAGCCCAGGTACGGGTACCGGTCGGGGACCGTGCCCGGCTGGAGGCCCTGGGGCTGGATGAAGGACCAGTCGTCCGCGGGCGGGGGTAAGTCGAAGGGTTTCTTGTCCGGCTGCGGGGTGCCGTCTAAGCCGGGCGCTCCGTCGTTCGTCATGTGCCGCCTCCCTGGGCAGCCTTCGTCAGGTTCTCTTCCAGGGCCTTGTCTACCTCGGCGTAGCTCTCCTTGCTGTCCCCGACGATCTCCGCCAGTTCCTCGACCTGTTCCCCGATCTGGCCCGTGCCGTACTTCCAGTCGTCCTGGAAGTCCTCGCACGCGTCGTCGAGGTTGTCCGTGCCGAGGCCGCTGATGGTGGAGTCGCGCAGGGCCTTGTGGACCCCTTCGAGTGACTGCACCGAGCGCTTCAGCAACCTCATGAAGCGCTCTAACTCGTCACCGTCGACTGCGAGTCGGTCCGCCAATCTGTCCCTCCGCACGTGTCGTCACCGGGATACGCACGCATCGTAGCGGTGCGTGGTGACGCGTGTTCGAAGGGTGTGGACAACATGGCGACTTCACGCCGTGCCGGCGGCCTTCGCGAGGTACGCCAGCAGGTCCGTGCGCGACACCACGCCCGTCGGCTTGCCCTCCACCAGCACCACCGCCGCGTCCGCGCGCTCCAGGACCGCGACCAGGTCCGCCACCGGTTCGCCCGAGCCGACCTGCGGGAGCGGGGGGCACATGTGCTGTTCCAGGGGGTGGTCGAGTTCGGCCTTGCGGGTGAACAGCGCGTCCAGCAGTTCCCGTTCCACGATCGAGCCGACGACCTCCGCCGCCATCACGTCCGGGTGGCCCGCCCCGGGCTTGACGACCGGCATCTGCGAGACGCCGTACTCGCGCAGCACCTCGATCGCCTCGCCCACCGTCTCCTCCGGGTGCATGTGCACCAGCGACGGCATGCTGCCCTCCTTGTCCCGGAGCACGTCGGCGACGCTCGCGGCGCCGGCCTCCTCCAGGAAGCCGTAGTCCGCCATCCAGTCGTCGTTGAAGATCTTCGACAGGTAGCCGCGGCCGCTGTCCGGGAGCAGGACGACGACCACGCCGTTCTCGTCCAGCCGCTCCGCCACCCGCAGCGCGGCGACCACCGCCATCCCGCAGGAGCCGCCGACGAGCAGGCCCTCCTCGCGGGCCAGCCGGCGGGTCATGCGGAAGGAGTCCTTGTCGGAGACGGCGACGATCTCGTCGGCGACCCCGCGGTCGTAGGCGTCCGGCCAGAAGTCCTCGCCGACGCCCTCGACCAGGTACGGGCGGCCCGAGCCGCCGGAGTACACCGAGCCCTCGGGGTCGGCGCCGACGATCTGCACGGCCCCGGCGGAGGCTTCCTTCAGATACCGGCCGGTGCCCGAGATCGTGCCGCCGGTGCCGATGCCCGCCACGAAGTGGGTGATGCGGCCGTCGGTCTGCGTCCACAGCTCGGGGCCCGTGGAGTGGTAGTGGGACGCCGGGTTGTCCGGGTTGCTGTACTGGTCGGGCTTCCAGGCGCCGGGGGTCTCGCGGACCAGGCGGTCGGAGACGTTGTAGTACGAGTCGGGGTGCTCGGGGTCGACGGCCGTCGGGCAGACGACGACCTCCGCGCCGTACGCCCGCAGCACGTTGATCTTGTCGGTGGACACCTTGTCAGGGCAGACGAAGATGCACTTGTAGCCCTTCTGCTGGGCCACCATCGCCAGACCCACGCCGGTGTTCCCCGACGTCGGCTCGACGATCGTGCCGCCCGGCCGCAGCGCGCCCGAGCGCTCGGCGGCCTCGATCATGCGCAGCGCGATGCGGTCCTTCACCGAGCCGCCGGGGTTGAAGTACTCGACCTTCGCCAGCACCGTCGCCCGGATGCCCTGGGTCACCCGGCCCAGCCTGACCAGGGGCGTGTTGCCCACCAGGTCGGTGATCGACTCGTGATACTGCACCGCTCACTCCAGGGTCCGTGGCTCTCGGGGCGAGCCCAGCGTACGGCTTCCGCCGCGGGTGATTGAGCCGGGCACAAGGCCGGGCAACAAAGTGTTAGCACGCGCGTAGACCGCGCCGGGCGGCGGGTGCCCGCGCGCCGCCGCAGCCCTGAGAGGGAGACGGCGTAGGACAGAGAAGGGGAGGGGACTGACAGCGGACAGGGACTGGCAAAAGAGACAGGGAACGGGACAGGAAAAGGGACAGGGCGGCGACGGTTCGGACACGGTCGTACGGACCTGGCGGCAGCGGTACGTACGGACACTGCGCGGCACGGCACACGGGGGCCGGCGCGGAACGGAGAGGCGATGTCGATGACCAGGGCGAGGGCGGCACGCCGGATCGCCGCGGCGGCGGCGTACGGCGGCGGGGGCATCGGCCTGCTCGGCGGCGCGACGCTGGGGGTGCTGGTCGCGGAGGTGCACCTGGCGCGGCGCCGGGTGGGCGGCAGCGACGAGGAGCCGCCGCGGGCCGACGGCCGGTACGGGGCGGCCTTCGGCCGCAGACGCGGCGTGCGGCCGGTGCTGCTGGCGTTCCTCGGCGACTCCACCGCCGCGGGCCAGGGCGTCTACCGCCCCCGTCAGACGCCGGGGGCACTGCTCGCCTCCGGCCTCGCGGCGGTCGCGGAACGGCCGGTGGACCTGCGCAACGTCGCGCTTTCCGGGGCGCAGTCCGACGATCTCGACCGGCAGGTGACGCTGCTGCTGGACGAGGAGGGGCTGCGGCCCGACGTCGCCGTCATCATGGTCGGCGCCAACGACGTCACCCACCGGGTGCCCCCGGCGGTGTCGGTGCGCTGCCTGTCGGACGCGGTCGCGCGGCTGCGCGACGCGGGTACGGAGGTTGTCGTCGGCACCTGCCCGGACCTCGGCACGATCGAACCGGTGCAGCAGCCGCTGCGCTGGCTGGCCCGCCGGCTGAGCCGGCAGCTCGCCGCGGCGCAGACGATCGCGGTGCTCGACCGCGGCGGGCGCACGGTGTCGCTGGGCACGCTGCTGGGGCCGGAGTTCGCGGCCAACCCGCGCGAGCTGTTCGGGCCCGACAACTACCACCCCTCGGCGGAGGGTTACGCCACCGCCGCGATGGCCCTGCTGCCCACCCTCTCCGCGGCGCTCGGCATGTGGCCGGCGGAGGAGGAGCGCCCGGACGTCCGCCGCGACGAGGGCTACCTGCCGGTGGCCAAGGCCGCGGCCCAGGCGGCGGGCGAGAGTGGCACGGAGGTCGCCCCGGCGGGGCCGACGGGGGGCCGCGGGCCGTGGGCGCTGCTGAAGCACCGGCGCAGGCGGCGGGTGGCGGAGTCGGAGACGGACGCGGAGCAGACGGCGGTGGGGGAGCGGGGGTAGCGGGCAGGGGGCGTACGCGGGCGGGGGCCGGGGGCGTACGGCGGCACGACGGGCCGTGCGGCCCCGTAGGACATGCGCCTCGCGTCCGGCCCGCGCCTCGTCCGGCCCGCGCCTCGCGTCCGGCGCGCGCTCGTGTACGGCATGCGCTGCGCGTCGGGCGCGCGCCTCGCGTACGGCGCCCGCCGTGCGCCCCGCGTCCGCGCTCCCCGTACGCCTCAGTCCAGGAAAAGTCCCCGCTCCGCCGCCCGCGCGTCGAACTCCTCCAGCCGCGCCTGCGCCTCCGGCAGCGCGTCGCACATCGCCTCCAGCAGCACCCGCCCCAGCAGCATCGGCCCGCACGCCGTGTCGAACGACAGCCCCGTGCCCACCGCCGCCGGCAGCAGCACGTCGCTGTCCTGCGCGACCGGTGTGAACGAGCTGTCCGCCACCGTGACCACCGTCAGCCCCGTCGCCCTCGCCGTGCGCAGCGCGCCCGCCAGCTCCCGCGGGTGCCGCGGCAGCGCGAAGCACAGCAGCGCCGTGGCGCCGGCGCGGGCCGCGGCGTCGACCCGGTCGTCGAGCATCGAGCCGGCCTCGTCGAGCACCCGGATATCGGGGTGGACCTTCGCCGCGAAGTACGCGAAGCCGCGCGCCTGCGCCGCCGCGGCGCGCAGCCCGAGCACGGGCAGCGGCCGGGAGGCGGCGAGCAGCCGGCCGGCGTCCTCGACGGGGGCGGGGTCGGCGAGGAGCGCGGAGAGGTTGCGCAGGTTCTCGATCTCGGCCTGGACGGCCTGCTGGTACTCGTTCCGGTCCGTACGCCCCGCCGGCTCGCCGAGCCCCGCCTCGCGCAGCGCGCGGCGCAGCGCCGGATACCCGTCGAAGCCGAGGGCGACGGCGAAGCGGGTCACGGACGGCTGGCTCACCCCGGCCAGCTCGGCCAGCTCCACGCTGGACAGGAACGGCGCGTCGGCGGCCCTGCGCACCATGCAGTGCGCGATACGGCGCTGGGTCGGCGTCAGCCGGCGCCCCTCGAAGAGCTTCTGCAGCCTGGCGCCCGCGTCGGCGGAGACCATCCCACCTCCGGATCCGATGTCCTATTCAGTGCACGACGACTTTGCATGACCGTATGCACGACGGCAAGGGCGCACCGGAACGAATTGGGGGGGTAGCACTACTGCACCTGAGCGCGCGGACTCGTACCGTACGGGGTATGAGTGCGCGGGACCCGGAGATCAAGAGTGAACTCGATGCCACCCTGCAGACCCGCAGGGACCTCGGCCCCGAGTACGAGGAAGAGCTGATCGAGGGCTTCCTCGAGAAGGTGCAGCAGCGGATGGACGGGACGTTCGACACCCGGCTCCGCCGGCAGCTCGCCGAGCAGCAGATGCAGGTCGCGCGGGGCACGCAGCCGGGCGCGAGCACGCCGGAGGGCACGTTCGGCGAGCGGTTCGGCTTCGCCGCCGTGTCGATGGTGCTGGCGATTCCGCTGTCGGCGATCGGGGTGGTCAACGAGGGGCTGGCCGGGCTGCTGGTGACGTGGGGCGGCATCGTCGGCGTGAACGCGGTGCACGCCACGGGGCTCTTCCGCCGCCGCCGGGCGGAGAAGGACAAGTCCGACTGGGACTGACGCGGCTGCCGGAGCGGTTGCGGCCGTACCGGTCGCGGTATCTGCCGCGGGCGGCTGTTCGGCATGGGCTCGCGCGGGTGGCGGCGTTGACCGGGGTGATGGCGGACCGTAGCGTACGGTCAGAAAATTTCGGCACGGATCTCGAAATATTTCGCCGTCTCGCCCCGGGAGCCGCAGATGCCCGAGCCCGCGTACCGACGCCCCCGTGACCGCCGCTCCGCCGTGTATCCGTACCTCGCCGCCGCGCTCGTCATGGCCCTCGTCGCGGCCGTCGCGGTGGCGGCCCACGCGCTACGCGGCCTCGCCCCCGCCGCCGCCGGGACCCCCGCGGCGGCGGCCGCGGCCCCCCGCGGGCCCGCGCAGTGGGTCGCCGCCTGGACCTCGATGCCGCAGCTCACCGAGCCGGCGAACATGCCGCCCCCGCCGTTCACCCAGGACGACGGCGTGCTGCGCGACGCCACCCTGCGCCAGACCGTGCGCCTCGCCGTCCCCGGCGAACGGCTCCGGTTCCGCTTCTCCAACGCCTTCGGCGGCGCCGAGCTGCCGATCACCCGCGCCGCCGTCGCCCTCCCCGCCGGCGGCCGGGCCGGCGTCGACGGCATCGTGCCGGGCAGCTCCCGCCCGCTGACGTTCGGCGGCCGGCCGGGCGCGACGGTCCCTGTCGGCGCGCAGGTCGTCTCCGACCCCGTACGCCTCGACGCTCCCCCCGGCGCCAACCTGACCGTGACCCTGTACCTCGCCGACGGCCAGGCGTCCACCGACGTGACCTCGCACCCGGGCTCGCGCACCACCTCGTACCTGCTGGCCGGCGATCACACCGGCGCCACCGCGCTGCCCGGAGCGACGGCCACCGACCACTGGTACTTCCTCGGCGGCGTCGAGGCCCAGGCCCCCGCGCGCACCCGCGCCGCCGTCGTCCTCGGCGACTCCCTCAGCGACGGCCGCGGCTCCACCACCAACGGCAACGACCGCTGGCCCGACCTGCTCAACGACCGGCTGCGCGGCCCCGGCGCCCCGCCCGTCGCCGTCGTCAACCAGGCCGCGGGCGGCAACCGCGTCCTCGACGACGGCCTCGGCCCCAACGCCCTCGCCCGGCTCGACCGCGACGTGCTCGCGGTGAGCGGGGCGCGCTGGCTGCTGGTCTTCGAGGGCATCAACGACATCGGCACCGCGCCGGCCACCGAGGCGGCGCAGCGCGAGACCGGGGACGAACTGGTGGCCGCGTACGACCAGATCGTCACGCGCGCGCACGCGCAGGGCATCCGCGTCTACGGGGCCACGCTCACGCCGTTCGGCGGCAGCACGCCGTACGACGACCCGGCGGGGCTGCGCGAGGCGACCCGGCAGCGGGTGAACGACTGGATCCGCAGCAGCGGGCGCTTCGACGCCGTCGTGGACTTCGACGCGGCCACCCGCGACCCCGCGCACCCCCGCGCGCTGCTGCCCGCCCTCGACACCGGGGACCACCTCCACCTCAACCCCGAGGGTTACGCCGTCCTCGCCCGCACGGTCCCGCTGCGCCTCTTCCGCTGACGTTGTTTCTACGCGTTCACGGTGATTTGGGCGACGAAACGGATTAGCCCCCGGGCAGCCGCAACTACGCGGGTAATGCGGAACGTTGTTTTTCACTTAACGCCGGTAATTCGTGTGCCGCTGAAATTCCACGTGCGCGGTGGGCGCCGGTGGCAATAGACAGGATTTTCCGGTACGCGAATACCACTCGCCCCCGCGCACCCGCGCGCCGCCCACCGTGCACCCGCGCGCCCGCGCGCCGCGACCGCGCGCTCCGGGCCCGCCGCCGTCAGACGGTGGCGGGCGAGCCCCGGCGTACGCCCCCGCCCGGCAGGGCGTCGCCGGCGGCGATGCCCGTACGGAGGTACGCCGCGCCCGAACCGCCCGTTCCGGCGCCGCGGGCGGTGACGGCGTCGACCGGCAGCCACAGCAGCGCCTGCTGCTCCCGCTCCCAGCGGCCGAGCCACGCGGCCTTCACCCGCAGCCCCGCACCGGCTCCGGCCAGCACCAACCCGCCGGCGATCGGCATCGCCGCGGCCGAGCCCGCCGCGACGGCGAACGCCGCCGCCAGCCACCACCGGCGCGCCCGCCGCCATGTCCGTACGGTCACCGCCCGGTCCTGCAACACCGCGCCGCGGCCCGCCCGTTGGGCCGTTCGCGCCTGCGCCAGGACGCGCCCGCGGCGGACCGCGTAGACCGCGGGGGAGACGACGAGGAAGAGCGCCGCGCCCGCGTAGAGTCCGATCCACTGACCCGTCAGCCCGTCCTGCCAGGCACCCGCCGCCGCGGCGGCGATACCCAGCCACCACATCGGCGCCGCGCCCGCGCGCACCACGACCGCCGCCCGCGCCAGCGTCACCGTCCCGCGTACCACTTCCGCTCCTCCCGCCGGGGGTCCTCGACCGCGTAGCGCGCGAGGCTACCTGCGGATTCTGAGGAGGACATGAGAGGCGGGCCGCTCCGCGCCAGGGAGCCGCAGTGGTCCGATCTGCGGCCGGCGGGATCTGGGTGAACGTTTCAGCGCTGTGGCCGGTTCCAGACTGCCGGGGCGAGGTCGAAACGGGCGTCAGCGGTGCCCCGGAGGGGCGGGGTCACCGTTGCTGACCAGTCGTCTTCGCAGGTCGACGACCTCTTGCCGGGAGGTGCCCGGAGCCGGACTTGAACCGGCACGGCCCGAAGGCCAGCGACTTTTAAGGTCGCCGTGTCTGCTTTCCACCATCCGGGCAGGACTCCCGGCCCGCACACGCTGCGTACGGACCACCGCATGGCGCGTAACCAGAGTAGCGGGGCGGATGGGCCGAACTGGCCAGCTACGGACTGATGTTGGCTTGAATTAGGCCCGAGTTGTCGAAGAAGTCCTCGGATGAAATTCCACTTCCCTTATTGCCCCTCCGGAGGCCCTTGCCCCATGCCTTCGTCAGGGTGCGGGTCATCCCCGAGGAGGAGCCGCCGGCGGCCCGTGTACCTCCTCGGTCTCGCCCGGAACCGGAGCTCGGGCTGATCCGTGCGACGGATTCCGCAGCCACGATGGAAGGGACAGGTTGCACACCACCGTCCCGACAGGAGCCCACCGCCGTGACCACCACCATCCCCGGCGCCTCCGGCCCCGGCACCGCCTACGCCCGCGTGGCGGCGGCCGGCGCCACCGAGCTGACGAAGGTCTACGGCGAGGGCGAGACGAAGGTCGTCGCCCTCGACCGCGTCTCCGTAGAGTTCATGCAGGGCGAGTTCACCGCGATCATGGGGCCGTCCGGCTCCGGCAAGTCCACCCTCATGCACTGCATGGCCGGCCTCGACACCATCTCCGGCGGCTCCTCGCGCATCGGCGAGACCGAGCTGAACGGGCTGAAGGACAAGAAGCTCACCCAACTCCGCCGCGACAAGGTCGGCTTCGTCTTCCAGGCGTTCAACCTGCTGCCGACGCTGAACGCGCTGGAGAACATCACGCTGCCCATGGACATCGCCGGCCGCAAGCCCGACGAGCAGTGGCTGCATGAGGTGGTGGAGACCGTGGGCCTGTCGGGACGGCTCAAGCACCGGCCGAGCCAGCTCTCCGGCGGCCAGCAGCAGCGCGTCGCCGTGGCCAGGGCACTGGCCGCCCGGCCCGAGATCATCTTCGCCGACGAGCCCACCGGCAACCTCGACTCCCGCTCCGGCGCCGAGGTGCTCGGCTTCCTGCGCAACTCCGTGCGCGAGCTGGGCCAGACCGTTGTCATGGTCACGCACGACCCGGTCGCCGCGGGGTACGCGGACCGCGTCGTGTTCCTCGCCGACGGCCGCATCGTCGACGAGCTGCGCGACCCCACCTCCGAGCAGGTGCTGGACAAGATGCGGCACCTTCCGGGGGGCGCAGCCCCCCGGACCCCCCAGGCTTCGACACCGGGCCGGGTGAGCTGAGCCCCGCTCGCTGACCAGCAGGCCGCCCGCTACCGGCTTTCCACCACAGGACCCCATATGCTTCGCACCGCCTTGCGCAACGTGTTCGCGCACAAGGCCCGGTTGCTGATGACCGTGCTCGCCGTGATGCTCGGCGTGGCCTTCGTCTCCGGCACCCTGGTCTTCACCTCCACCATCTCCGACGCCTACACCAAGAGCTCGGAGCAGGGTTTCGACCACGTCGACGTACGCCTCCAGCCCGACGACGACGCCGACGAGGGCCGCCCCGGCGAGCCGCCGCCGCTCACCCAGGACCTGCTGGACGAGGCCGCGGCCCTGCCCGGCGTGAAGTCCGCCACCGGCAACGTCGCCGGTTTCGCCGCGCTCGCCGACAAGGACGGCGACCTCGTCGGCGACGGCTGGTCCACCAGCGGCGCCAACTACTACCCCGGCGACGGCGGCAAGGGCGAAGACCCCCGCTACCCGATGCGCGACGGCCGCGGGCCGGAGAACGCGAACGAGATCGCCATCGACGCCAAGACCGCCGAGCGCACCGGCTACGAGGTCGGCGACACCCCGCGGATGTCCGTCGACGGCCCCGTACTCGAACCGGTGATCACCGGCGTCTTCACCACCGACGACGGCAACGTCGCCGCCGGCGGCAGCCTCGTGCTCTTCGACACGAAGACCGCGCAGGACCTCTTCACCAAGCCCGGCGAGTACACCGAGATCGACCTCGCCGCCGCCCCCGGCACCTCCGAGGGGCAACTGCGCGCCGAGGCGCAGAAGATCCTGCCCGCCGAAGCCGAGGCGCTCACCGGCACCAAGCTCGCCGACGACCAGGCCAGGCAGATCGAGCAGGGCATGGACGGGCTGCGTACCGCCATGCTCGCCTTCGCCGGCATCGCGCTCTTCGTCGGCATCTTCCTGATCGCCAACACCTTCACCATGCTCGTCGCCCAGCGCACCAAGGAGCTGGCGCTGCTACGGGCCGTCGGCGCCAGCCGCCGCCAGGTCACCCGCTCCGTGCTCTTCGAGGCCACCGCCGTCGGCACCGCCGCGGCCCTGACGGGCCTGGCCGCCGGTGTCGGCATCGGCGCCGGGCTGCGCTCGCTGATGAGCGCCACCGGCGAGACCGTGCCCGACGGGCCGCTGGTCGTCTCGCCCGCGACGGTCGTGATCTCGCTCGTCGTCGGCATCGTCGTCACCGTGCTCGCCGCCTGGCTGCCCGCCCGCCGGGCCGCGAAGATCCCGCCGGTCGCGGCGATGAGCAGCCTGCACGCGCAGGCGTCCACCCGCAGCCTCGTCGTCCGCAACATCATCGGCGCGCTCATCGGGGGCATCGGCGCCGTCATGGTCGTCGCGGGCACCACCGCGAGCGACGGCAAGGCGCTCATGGGCATCGGCGCCGCGGTGCTGCTGGTCGGCATCTTCGTGCTGACGCCGCTGCTGTCCCGCCCGGTGATCGCGCTCGGCGCCCCGCTGCTGCGGGTGTTCGGGGTCTCCGGCAAGCTCGCCCGGCAGAACGCCGTACGCAACCCGCGGCGCACCGCCGCCACCGCCTCCGCGCTGATGATCGGGCTCACCCTCATCACCAGCCTGACGGTGATCGCGGGCGGCGTCGCGAACGCCATCGACAAGATGGCCACCGACGCGATGAAGGCCGACTACTCGGTCTCCATGACCAACTTCACGCCCCTGAACCCGGAGGTCGGGGAGAAGCTCGCCGGCCTGGACGAGGTCACCGCCGCCTCCCCGCTGCGTACCGTGCCCGTCGACATCGGCGGCGACGACGAGGACCTCACCGGTGTCAACGGCGAGACGGTCGGCAAGCTGGTCGAGCTGGACTTCGAGCAGGGCTCGTTCGCGGGCCTCGCCGAGGGCGTCCCGGCCGGCGGCGGCCCCGCCAAGGCGATCGTCGACACCGACACCGCCGAGGACGAGGGCTGGAAGATGGGCGACACCGTCCAGGTCACGTACCAGGACGGGGAGAAGGGCGAGCTGGCCATCTCCGGCCTCTACAAGGGCAACGAGATGCTCAGCGGCATCATGCTCGACACCTCGGTCGTCAGCCCGCACCTCGACCGGATCACCGACTTCGAGGTCTGGGTGAAGACCGCGGGCGGCGAGAGCGACGCCATGAAGGACAAGCTGGAGGCGGCCCTCGGCGACAACCCGGCCATCGCGGTGATGGACGAGGAGGACGTCTCCGAAATGGTCGCCGGGCTCATCAGCATGATGCTCAACGTGCTCTACGCGATGCTCGGCATGGCCGTCCTGGTCGCGGTCCTCGGCGTCATCAACACGCTGGCCATGTCGGTCTTCGAGCGCTCGCAGGAGATCGGCATGCTGCGCGCCATCGGCCTCGACCGGCGCGCGGTGAAGCGGATGGTCCGGCTGGAGTCGCTGGTCATCTCGCTCTTCGGCGGGGTGCTCGGCATCGGCCTCGGGGTCTTCCTCGGCTGGGCCGCCGGTGAGTTGATCGCCAGCTCGATCGACACGTACTCGCTGGTGCTGCCGTGGGAGCGGATGGCCTACTTCCTCCTCGGCGCGGCGCTGGTCGGCATGCTGGCGGCGCTGTGGCCGGCCCGCAGGGCGTCGCGGCTCAACATGCTCGCGGCCATCAAGAGCGAGTAGGAGCGCACGGGGGAACGGGGAGACGGGCGGCCGTGCCCGTCGGAAGGGCCCGCGTGGAGGGATCGCCCTCCCGCGGGCCCTTCGCCGTGCCGTGGTGTGCTCTCGTGGTGCGCCAGGGGTGCGCTGAGTCCCCTCCTAGAGCAGTTTGCGCGCGGCCCGCCTCAGGTCGTACTCGTGGATGATCGCTTTGGCGTGGCCGTACGCCAGGTTGTGCTCACCACGGAGCCAGCTCACTTTCTCCTCGAAGCGGAGGAGACAGGGACCGTCTTCGACGGTCTGCAACCAGTCGGAGACTTCACGGCCGGTGCAGTGGGGGATGCGGGAGAGCAGGTTCCGGTGGGTTTCTGCGGAGAAGACTTGGGACATCGGCGCCTCCGGTATGCAGTCCTTCTCAGCACCGTGCCTGAGGGCGCGCCGAATGACAACCGTCTGGCACGGGACGGCTCGAACCGCCCGGGGGCTACCGGCGGGTTAGGCTCGGCTCGTGCTCGACGTCCTCGACTTCGTGACCGCGGTTGACCGGATCGCCGACCGGCTGCGGTCGCTGCCGCAGAGCCGGCTGCGCGCGGGGGCGGCCGCCGCCGGGCTCGCGCTGGCGCGCGAGCTGTCCGCGCGGGCGCAGCGGCTGGAGGCGCCGGAGCGCACGCCGTACGAGATGCCGGCGGCGGGGGAGTTCGCGGTGGGGGACCAGGTCGCCGTCGCGGGCCGGGACCTGGCGGAGGCGCTGCGGGCGGCGGAGGACGCCGAGGGGCTCGCGGAGGCGCTGGCGGTCGTGAGGGGCGTACGGCTGTGAACGGGGCGCTCTGACGGGCTTGTACGGGCCGTGGGGCCCGTCCGTACGGCTCGGCGGGTACGGCTCAGAGAGAGGCGATGACGCGGTCCGCGAGGATGTAGACGCTCTCGCCCGCGCAGTCGAAGGTGAGCGCGAACGCCCCGCTGATCGCGGAACCGCCCAGCAGCACCGGCTCCGTACCCCCGTCGAGCGCCTCGGCGAGGCGCTCCGCGGTGTCGCGGTGGCCGGGGGAGAGGCAGAGCGTGGTGCCGTCGGCGAAGACGTAGACGTCGAGGGTGCCGAGCGGGCCGAGCCGCACGTCGGTCAGCGGCGTACGGCCCGCGGCCAGGTCCTCCAGCCGGTTCACGGTGCGCTCGTGGTCGGCGACGGCGGGCTGGGGACGGAAGTCGGGGTGCGAGGGGTGGCGGCGGCGGGCGGCGGCCAGCTCGGCGGACTCGCCCTCGGCGGGCGGCGCGTCCGCGGCGGCGGCGACGTCGTCCGGCTCGGTGCGCTCAAGCCGGTCCATGCGATCCATGCGGTCCAGCCGGTCCATCGGGTCGAGCAGCGGCTCGAAGCCGGCGAAGTCGGCCTGGCGCGGTATGAACACCTCGCCGCCGAAGTCGACGGGGTCGTTGAGGAAGGGGGTCGCGTCGATGCTGTCGCGGGCCTCCTGCTCGGCCCAGAACGCCCGGGCCTCGGCCAGCTCGCGCTCCCGCTCGTCGGCGAGCGCCTGGGCGACGGCGATACGTATCTCCGCCGCCGGTACGGGCCGGGCACCGGGCACGGCCGCGTCGCCTGCGGCCGCTGTCTCGGAATCCGTCTCCGTCCCCGTCCCCGCCGCCTTCGGGACGCCCTGTGTCGCGGCCTGCGCGGTCAGCTCGGCACGGAGCGTGACGACCTCGCGCCGCAGCCCGCTCACCGTGCGCAGCACGGCGGCGCCGAGCAGCGCGGCGGGGGTGGCGGCCAGCAGGACGGCGAAGTTGGTGGCGCTCACTGTCGGACTCCCGATTGCTGTAGGACCCCCATGTTCTACCTCAGCCTGCCGGAGGGCAGAACCCCACCCCTAGCGGAAAATGGCATGAATAGGACGGGCCTTTGGTCCCACCGCCGCATGACGGGGCGCGGAACACGTCCCGTACGCCCCCGCGCCCGTTCCGTACGCTCAGCTCAGCCGCTCCAGCACCATCGCCATCCCCTGCCCGCCGCCGACGCACATCGTCTCCAGGCCGAACTGCTTGTCGTGCCACTGCAGGGAGTTGATGAGCGTCGTCGTGATCCGCGCGCCCGTCATGCCGAAGGGGTGGCCGACGGCGATGGCACCGCCGTTGACGTTCAGCCGGTCCAGGTCGATGCCCAGATCCCGGTACGAGGGGATGACCTGCGCGGCGAACGCCTCGTTGATCTCCACCAGGTCGATGTCGCCGATCGCCATCCCGGCCCGTGCGAGCGCCTGCTTGCTCGCCTCCACCGGGCCCAGGCCCATGATCTCCGGGGACAGCGCGGAAAGGCCGGTCGAGACGATCCGCGCCAGCGGGGTGAGACCCAGCTCACGCGCCTTGGTGTCGGACATCACGACGACCGCCGCGGCGCCGTCGTTGAGCGGGCAGCAGTTGCCGGCGGTGACCAGCCCGTCCGGGCGGAACACCGGCTTCAGCCCCGCGACCCCTGCCATCGTCACGCCGGGCCGCGGGCCGTCGTCCTTGGTCACCACCGTGCCGTCCGGGGTGGTGACCGGCGTGATCTCGCGCTCCCAGAAGCCCGCGGCGATGGCCTTCTCCGCGAGGTTCTGCGACCGCACGCCGAACTCGTCCATGTCCTGCCGCGTGACGCCCTTCGCCCGCGCCAGGTTCTCCGCCGTCTGCCCCATGGCGATGTACACGTCCGGGACGAGGCCGTCCGCGCGCGGGTCGTGCCAGCCTCCTCCCCCGAAAGCCGCGCCCTTCTCCTGGCGTTCCGCGGTACGGGCCTCGGCCCCGGCGAAGAAGGGGTTGTGGGTACCGGGCATGCCGTCGGAGGATCCGTTGACGAACCGCGAGACCGTCTCCACGCCCGCCGAGACGAACACGTCGCCCTCGCCGGCCTTGATGGCGTGGAACGCCATCCGCGTGGTCTGCAGTGAGGAGGAGCAGTAGCGGGTGATGGTGCAGCCGGGGAGGCGGTCCATGCCGAGTTGCACGGCGACCACCCGGCCCAGGTTGTGTCCCTGCTCCCCGCCGGGCAGGCCGCAGCCGAGCATGAGGTCGTCGATGTCCCCGGGGTCGAGCCCCGGCACCTTGTCGAGAGCGGCCCGGACGATCCCCGCGGTCAGGTCGTCGGGGCGGACGTCCTTGAGCGAGCCCTTCCCGGCCCGGCCGATCGGGGAGCGGGTGGCAGAGACGATCACGGCTTCGGGCATCACGGCTCCCAGGGAACGCGGAGGGGCAGGGTCCTGGGCTGAAGTTACCCGTACGTAGCGAGGGGGTCACGGTTCTCGCGCTGTGACGCGGACCTCAATTTCTGAGCGCTTGCTTACCCCGAAGGGGGAAAGTCTGGGAAAAGCCTTGTGAAAGATCCTCCTGAGGTACTGGCGCGATGTCTTTGCCTACCCATTACTCTTGTCCCAAGGCCGCGCAGTGCGGCCACTGAGGAGTGAGATGAGGAGCAGCAACCCGGTCTTCACGCGACGGGGGTTCAGCCGCGAGGGCGGTTCGGCAGGCTTCAACGCGCCGTCGCAGGCCGGGGGCCCCACTGTCGCCCAGGGCAACAACCCGTACGCCCAGCCCGGCACCAACCCGTATGCGCAGCAGCCGGGTGCCGCCCCGCGGAACCCCTACGCGCCCGCGGACCAGCAGCAGGGTGAGTGGGCGCCGTACGCGGCTCCCGCCGGCAACCGGATGACCATGGACGACGTCGTGTCCCGCACGGGCATGACGCTCGGCCTGGTGATCCTCGCGGCCGTCGCCTCCTGGATCACCTTCGACGGCGAGAAGTCGCTCGGCATCGGCCTGGTGGCCGCCCTCGGCGCCTTCGTGCTCGCGATGGTCCAGGCGTTCAAGCGCCGGCCCGTCCCCGCGCTGATCCTGTCGTACGCGGTCCTTGAGGGTGTCTTCCTCGGCATCATCAGCGAGTACTTCAACACCTACGTCGACGGCGCGGTCATGCAGGCCGTGCTCGGCACGATGGCGGTGTTCTTCGGTGTGCTCGTCGCGTACAAGCTGCGGATCATCCGGGTCACGGCCCGGTTCCAGCGGTTCGTCGTCGGCGCGGCCATCGGCTTCGTGCTGCTGATGGCGGTCAACCTGTTCGCCTCGCTCATCGGCGGCGGCGACGGCATGGGCCTGCGCAGCGGCGGCCTCGGCATCCTGTTCGGCATCATCGGCGTCGTGCTCGGCGCGTGCTTCCTGGCCCTGGACTTCAAGCAGGTCGAGGACGGCATCGCCTACGGCGCCCCGAAGAACGAGGCGTGGCTCGCCGCCTTCGGGCTGACCCTGACCCTGGTCTGGATCTACCTGGAGATGCTGCGCCTGGTCGCCATCCTCCAGGGCGGCGACTGACACGGCGGACACGACTGAACGACTGACCGTGTGGCCCGGCCGGATCCCTCCGGCCGGGCCACCGGCATGAAGGGGGTGGGCATGACCGATCTGAGGCGGCTGCTGCGGGGGATCGAGGTCTTCGAGGGCGACCTGCCGTCGTTCGACCCGCGGGAGACACCGGACGAGCCGGTCGCGCTCTTCGCGAGCTGGCTGCTGGACGCCGTAGGGGCGGGGGTGCGCGAGCCGCACGCGATGACCCTGTCGACGGCGGACGCGGCCGGCGACCCGTCGGCGCGGGTGCTGATCCTCAAGGACGTCGGCCCGGACGGCTGGCAGTTCGCCTCGGACGCGGGCAGCCCGAAGGGCCGGGAGCTGGCGGAGCGGCCGTACGCGGCGCTGACGTTCTACTGGTCCCCGCTGGCCCGCCAGGTACGGATCCGGGGCCCGGTCGTGACCGCGGACCCGGAGCTGAGCGCCGCGGACTTCCGCGCCCGCGGGGCCGGCGCCCGCGCGGAGGCCCTCCTCGGCCGCCAGTCCCGCCCGCTCGCGGACCCGGCGGAGCGGGACGCGGCGGTCGCCGGGTCCCTGGCCCGGATCGAGGCGGACCCGGAGCTGCTGGCGCCCGGCTGGACGTTGTACGCGGTACGGCCGCGGACGGTGGAGTTCTGGCAGGGCGACAAGTCCCGCCGCCACACCCGCCTCGTCTACGAGTCGGCCCCACCCGGGTGGACGAAGCACCTCCTGTGGCCGTGAGCCTCACTTCTGCCCGGCCGCCCGCAGGGCGACCTGGCTGACGATCCACAGCCCGATCCCGATGGCCGGCGCCGTGACGAAGACGATCCCCACCACGGGCGTCCGCCGCCCCGGCAGCACGCGCGCCATCCCGCGCGGCAGCACCCGCTCGCTGGCGAGGCCGTAGCAGAGGCGGGAGGCCATCATGATGTTGATCAGCGCCGAGTTGGACACGGCAAGGAGCGCGATGAGCGCGAACAGCTTCGCGGGGAAGTCCACGCCGAACGGCACCCGGAACGCCTTCTGGGTGTACAACGCCGCCCCCGCGGCCCGCGGATACTTGCCGACCAACTCGACGTACGAGGCGGCGGTCAGCATCGCCACCACGAACCCGATGACGAACGGCACCCACAACGCCCCGCCGATCCGCCCGGCGACGGCACCGGTGGTCAGGTCAGGTTCGTCAGCGATCTGCTGTGGGGGCCGCCGGATTCCTTGACGATTTCCGGGAGGGTCTGGGCTGTTCTGACCGTCGCGAAGCGGACCTCGGCGGCGTCCGTCGTGAAGCCGTGGATCGCCGGGCGGGGGAGGCTGTTGTAGGAGAAGGGGTTGGAGAAGTAGTACGCGCCCGTGTCGAGGAGCGCCACGTGGTCGCCCGCCGCCAGCGGGGGGAGTTCGCGGGCGCGGGCGACCAGGTCGCCGGCGAAGCAGCACGGGCCCGCCACGTCCTGGGCGACCGGGGTGCCCGTCTTGGGGTGGCCCGCCGCGTCGTACGCCGTCACGCGCAGCGGCCAGGAGTCCGGCGCGAAGACCGTGCGTACGGCCACCTGGACGCCCGCGTGGGTGACCGCGATGGGGCGGCCGCCGGCGGACTTGGCGTACTCGACGCGGGCCAGCACCAGGCCGTTCTTCGCCAGCAGGGAGCGGCCGAACTCCGTGATCAGCGCGTAGCGGCCGTCGAAGAGGCCCGGGATCTCGGCGTGCAGGAGGCGGGCGTAGTCGGCGAAGGTGGGCTCCACGTCGTCGGAGCCGAAGTTCACCGGCAGGCCGCCGCCGATGTCCAGTGTGGTGACCTGCCGCCGGCCCGCGGCCGCGTTGATCTCCTCCGCCAGTTCGTACGCCGCGCGCACCCCCGCCGCCATCAGCGGCAGCGGCACGCCCTGCGAGCCCGTGTGGGTGTGCAGCGCGGTGAGCCAGGGGCGGTCGGCGTACGCCCGGATCAGCCAGTCGCGGGCGCCCTCGTCCTGGAGCGTCACGCCGAACTTCGACGTGGCCGTCGCCGTGCTCATCGCGCCGATGCTGCCGCCGCCGACCTGCGGGTTGATCCGTACGCCGATCGTCGAGCGGGTCGGCGCCGAGCGGACCAGGCCGTCGATGCGGGCCAGTTCCCCGGGGTTGTCCGCGTTGACCGCGATGCCCAGGGCCAGGGCGCCGCGCAGTTCCGCGGCGGTCTTGGCGGGGGAGTCGAGCACGGTGCGGTCCGGGGGTACGTCCGCGGCGCGGGCCAGCTCCAGTTCCCCGGGGCTGGCCACCTCCGCGCCCAGGCCCTCGTCGGCGAGCAGCCGCAGCACCGGCACCAGGGAGGCGGCCTTGACCGCGAAGGAGTGCAGCACCGGCGTCCCCGGCGACACCACCCCGTCGAACGCGGCCCGCAGCGCGGCCGCGGACTCGCGGATGCCCGCGACGTCCAGCAGCCCCACCACCGGCTCGGCGTCGGACACCAGGCCCGCGGCCAGCGCCGCGCGTACCGCCAGGTCGCGGCGGGCGGCGAGCGGGAGGTTCTCCGGCACGGAAACGGGCTCGTCGTAAGGCATGGCGGCAGTCAATCATCCGTCCGCAAATGCTGTCGTACGGCGTCCAACTGTCGGACGCGAGGCGGCCTTGACTAGGGTAATTCAGTCGCGTCAGGATGTGTTTCTGTTCATTCAGAACGGCTTCGGAAACGGACGGCGCGCCAGGAGGCAGGCATGGCAGGACCCCGACCCGTGCGGGCCCCGCGCGGCAACCAGTCGAGCGCCCGCGGGTGGCAGCAGGAAGCCGCCCTGCGGATGCTGCAGAACAACCTCGACCCCGAGGTCGCCGAGCACCCCGACAAGCTCGTCGTCTACGGCGGCACGGGCAAGGCCGCCCGCGACTGGGACTCCTTCGACGCCATGGTGCGCACGCTGACGACGCTCGGCCCCGACGAGACCATGCTCGTCCAGTCCGGCCGCCCCGTCGGCGTCATGCAGACCCACGAGTGGGCGCCCCGGGTCCTCATCGCCAACAGCAACCTCGTCGGCGACTGGGCCACCTGGGAGGAGTTCCGCCGGCTGGAGGCCCTGGGGCTGACCATGTACGGCCAGATGACCGCCGGTTCGTGGATCTACATCGGCACGCAGGGCATCCTCCAGGGCACGTACGAGACCTTCGCCGCCGTCGCCGCGAAGCTCAGTCGTGAGAACAGGCACAGCGGCGGCACCCTCGCCGGGACGA
The DNA here is from genome assembly GCF_002847285.1 of Streptomyces sp. CMB-StM0423. Classification (NCBI taxonomy): domain Bacteria; kingdom Bacillati; phylum Actinomycetota; class Actinomycetes; order Kitasatosporales; family Streptomycetaceae; genus Streptomyces; species Streptomyces sp. CMB-StM0423. The sequence continues at coordinate 5,276,044 of NZ_CP025407.1, forward strand.
TCACCCTCACCGCGGGACTCGGCGGCATGGGCGGCGCCCAGCCGCTCGCCGTCACCATGAACGACGGCGTCGCGCTCTGCATCGAGTGCGACCCCTCCCGCATCGAGCGCCGCCTGGCGCACGGCTACCTCGACGCGCAGGCCGACAGCCTGGAGCACGCCCTGCGGCTGGCCACCGAGGCCCGCGACGCCCGCCGCCCGCTGTCCGTCGGCGTCCTCGGCAACGCCGCGGAGCTGGTGCCCGAGTTGCTCGCCGCCGGCGCCCCGATCGACATCGTCACCGACCAGACCTCCGCCCACGATCCGCTCGCGTACCTCCCGCTCGGCGTCGACTTCGCCGACATGGCCGCGTACGCCGCCGAGAAGCCCGCCGACTTCACCGTCCGCGCCCGCGAGTCGATGGCCCGGCACGTCGAGGCGATGGTCGGCTTCCAGGACGCGGGCGCCGAGGTCTTCGACTACGGCAACTCCATCCGCGGCGAGGCCAAGCTCGCCGGCTACGCGCGCGCCTTCGACTTCCCCGGCTTCGTACCCGCCTACATCCGCCCCCTGTTCAGCGAGGGCAAGGGTCCCTTCCGCTGGGCCGCGCTGTCCGGCGACCCGAAGGACATCGCCGCCACCGACCGCGCCGTCCTCGACCTCTTCCCCGGGAACGAGTCGCTGGCCCGCTGGATCCGGCTGGCCGGCGAGCGCGTGCAGTTCCAGGGGCTGCCCGCGCGCATCTGCTGGCTCGGCTACGGCGAGCGGGACCGGGCCGGCGAGCGGTTCAACGACATGGTCGCGAGCGGCGAGCTGGCCGCGCCGCTGGTCATCGGCCGTGACCACCTCGACTGCGGCTCGGTGGCGTCCCCGTACCGCGAGACCGAGGCCATGCGCGACGGCTCCGACGCCATTGCGGACTGGCCGCTGCTCAACGCCATGGTCAACGTCGCCTCCGGCGCCTCCTGGGTCTCCCTCCACCACGGCGGCGGCGTCGGCATGGGGCGCTCGCTGCACGCGGGCCAGGTCACCGTCGCCGACGGCACGGCGCTCGCGGGCGAGAAGATCCGCCGGGTGCTGACCAACGACCCGGGCATGGGCGTCATCCGGCACGTCGACGCGGGCTACGAGCGGGCCGAGGAGATCGCGGCCGAGCGCGGCGTGCGCGTACCGATGCGGGAGAACGCGGAAAGCGGACCCGCGTGAGCCCGTCCTCGTTCCAGGAGATGTGGCGCGAGCTGCGCCCCCTCGGGCGGTACGCGCCCTCCGGTGGCTACCGCCGGTTCGCGTGGACGGCGGCGGACGCCGACTGCCGGGCCTGGTTCCGGGCGCAGGCGGGCGCGCGCGGGCTCGCGTACGAGACCGACCGCAACGGCAACCAGTGGGCCTGGCTCGGCGACCCCGCCGCCGGCGGCGCCGTCGTCACCGGCTCGCACCTCGACTCGGTACCCGACGGCGGCGCCTTCGACGGCCCCCTCGGCGTCGTCTCCGCGTTCGCCGCCCTCGACGAGTTGCGCGCCCGCGGCGCCCGCCCCGGCCGACCCCTCGGCGTGGTCAACTTCGGCGACGAGGAAGGCGCCCGCTTCGGCCTGGCCTGCGTCGGCTCCCGGCTCACCGCCGGACAGCTCACCACCGCCGCCGCGCACGAATTGCGCGACGCGGATGGCGTCACCCTGCCGCAGGCGATGGAGCGCGCGGGGCAGGACCCCGACGGCATCGGCTCCGACCCCGAGCGGCTGGCGCGCATCGGCGCCTTCGTCGAACTGCACGTCGAGCAGGGCGTGGCGCTCGCCGGTACGGACCACGCGGTGGGCGTGGCATCGGCGATCTGGCCGCACGGCCGCTGGCGGTTCGACTTCCGCGGCGAGGCCAACCACGCGGGCACGACCCGCATGGAGGACCGCCACGACCCGATGCTGACCTACGCCCACACCGTGCTGTCCGCCCGCAAGAAGGCCGCGCAGGCGGGCGCCCGAGCCACCTTCGGCAAGGTCGCCGTCGAGCCCAACGGCGTCAACGCCATCCCCTCGCTCGTCCGCGGCTGGCTCGACTCCCGCGCCGCCGACGAGGAGACCCTGCACACCCTCGTCGCCGCCGTCGAGCAGGCCGCGCGCGAGCGCGCCGGCCGCGACGGCACGGCGCTGGAGGTCACCCGCGAGTCGCTGACGCCCGTCGTCGACTTCGACCACGCCCTGCGCGACCGCCTCGCCGCGCGCCTCGGCGGCGCGCCCCTGCTTCCGACGGGGGCGGGACACGACGCCGGGATCCTGTCCGGGGCGGTGCCGGCGGCCATGCTGTACGTACGGAATCCGACCGGCGTCTCGCACGCGCCGGCCGAGTCGGCGGCCGAGGACGACTGCGCGGCGGGCGTACGGGCGCTCGCGGACGTGCTGGCGGACCTGGCCGCCGACGGCAGTTCCGTACCTCGGTCGGAAGGGGCCGCGTGACGACGTACTGGGCGGAACAGGCATGGGTCGGTGGGGTCGTGGAACCCGGTGTCGTCCTGGAGGCGGCGGCGTCCGGCGGGCTGCTCGCCGCGGTACGGACCGCGGTCCCCGCGCCGCCGCCGGGCGCCACCGTCCTGCGCGGCCTCACCCTCCCCGGCCTGGCGAACGCCCACAGCCACGCCTTCCACCGCGCGCTGCGCGGCACCGTCCAGGTCGGCTCCGGGACGTTCTGGACCTGGCGCGAGGTGATGTACGGCGTCGCGGACCGGCTCACCCCCGGCACGTACTACGACCTCGCCCGGGCCGTCTACGCCGAGATGGCGCTCGCGGGGATCACCTGCGTCGGCGAGTTCCACTACGTCCACCACGCGCCCGGCGGCGCCCGCTACGACGACCCCAACGCCATGGGCCACGCACTGATCGCCGCCGCCGCGGCGGCCGGAGTCCGGCTGACCCTGCTCGACACCGCGTACCTGGCCGCCGGCTTCGGGCAGCCTCCCGGGCGGCACCAGCTCCGCTTCAGCGACGGCGACGCCGACGCGTGGGCGGAGCGCGCCGAGGCCCTCGAACCCGACGACGACACCGCGCGCGTCGGCGCCGCCGTCCACTCCGTACGCGCGGTGCCCGCGGGACAGCTCGCCACCGTCGCGGGCTGGGCCGCCGACCGGCGCGTCCCGCTGCACGTCCACCTCTCCGAGCAGCCTGCCGAGAACGAGGCGTGCGTCGCCGCCCACGGCGTCACCCCCGCCCGCCTCCTCGCCGACCACGGCGTCCTCGGCCTCCACACCACCGCCGTGCACGCCACCCACCTCACCGCCGACGACCTCACCCTCGTCGGCCGCAGCAGCACCGGTGTGTGCATGTGCCCCACCACCGAACGGGACCTCGCGGACGGCATCGGCCCGGCCGGGGCCGTGGAGCGGGCGGGCAGCCCGCTGTCGCTGGGCAGCGACAGCCACGCCGTGATCGACCTCTTCGAGGAGGCGCGGGCGCTGGAGCTGAACGAGCGGCTGCGCACCCGCCGCCGCGGCCACTGGACGGCCCACCAACTGCTGCGCGCCGCCACCGAGGGCGGTTACGAGGCCCTCGGCTGGGCCGCACCGGCCCGGCTGGAGCCGGGCGGGCTCGCGGACTTCACCACCGTGGCGCTGGACAGCGTGCGCACGGCGGGCGCGGTGCCGCGGCTCGGCGCGGAGACGGCGGTGTTCGCGGCGACGGCGGCGGACGTGCGGCACACGGTGGTGGGGGGCCGGCACGTCGTACGGGACGGGGCGCACGCGCTCGTGGAGGACGTACCGGGGGCGCTGACGGCGGCGATCGCGGCGCTGCGCGGCTGACTCCCGCATCCCCGCCCGCACGCCACCGGCCGTACCCCCGCCCCCGCCACCCGCCCACGAGGCAGGAACCCGTATCCCCGTCCGGCACGCCACCCCGACCCACGAGGGCAGGAACATGACCGCCATCGCCATCGTCAACATCGGCAGCCTCGTCACCAACGACCCGGCCCTCGGCGACGGGCCGCTCGGCCTGCTGGAGGACGCGGCCGTCGTCTTCGACGGCGACCGCGTCGCCTGGGTCGGCGCGGCGGACGCGGCGCCGGCCGCGGACACGGCGTACGACGCGGCGGGGCGGGCGCTGCTCCCGGGCTTCGTCGACTCGCACTCCCACCTCGTCTTCGCCGGCGACCGCACCCGCGAGTTCGCCGCCCGGATGTCGGGGCGCCCGTACACCGCGGGCGGCATCCGCACGACGGTCGCCGCCACCCGCGCCGCGACCGACGAGGAACTGGCGGCCAACCTCGCCCGGTTCGTCCGCGAGATGCTCCGGCAGGGCACGACGACGCTGGAGACGAAGTCCGGCTACGGGCTGACGGTGGCGGACGAGGCGCGGGGGCTGCGGGTCGCGGCGGAGCAGGTGGAGGAGGTCACGTACCTCGGTGCGCATGTCGTCGCGCCGGAGTACGCGGACGATCCGGGCGCGTACGTCGACCTGGTCACCGGCGAGATGCTGGACGCCTGCGCGCCGTACGCGCGGTGGATCGACGTCTTCTGCGAGAAGGGGGCGTTCGACGGCGACCAGGCGCGGTCGATCCTCGCGGCCGGCAAGGTACGCGGCCTGACCCCGCGGGTGCACGCGAACCAACTGTCGTACGGTCCTGGGGTGCAGCTCGCCGTCGAGCTGGAGGCGGCGTCCGCGGACCACCTGACGCACCTGACCGACGCGGACGTGGCGGCGCTGGCGTCGGGGGTGACGGTGGCGACGTTCCTGCCGGGCTGCGAGTTCTCGACCCGGGCGGTCTACCCGGACGTGCGGCGGGTGCTGGACGCGGGCGCGACGGTGGCGCTGTCGACGGACTGCAACCCGGGATCGTCGTTCACCAGCTCCATGCCGTTCTGCGTGGCCGTCGCGGTACGGGAGATGGGCATGACGCCGGACGAGGCGGTGTGGTCCGCGACGGCGGGTGGCGCTGCGGCGCTGCGGCGCACGGACGTCGGCCGCCTCGCACCGGGCGCGCGGGCGGACGCGGCGCTGCTGGACGCGCCGAGCCACGTGCACCTGGCGTACCGGCCGGGGGTGCCGCTGGTGGCGGAGGTGTGGCGGCGGGGGGAGCGGGTGACGGCGGGCGGCAACTGAGGAGCGGCGACCCGGCGCGAGCGCGACGGGCGACAACTCAGGAGCGGCGGACGGTCCCACCGCGCCGGTCAGCAACTGAGGTTCGCGTCCGGGGCCGCCGCGGGGCGTGCCGTCAGATGCTCCACGGCCGCGCGCTCCGCGCACTCGTTGCCGAAGCCCACCAGCCCGTGCCGCCCGCCCGGCACCGTCAGCAGCGGCGCCCGGAACCGCATCGCCACCCGCTCCGCGCCCGCCGCCGGGGTGCGGATGTCGTCCTCGCTGTTGATCAGCAGCAGATCCGCCCCGTCGGCCGCGCCGTAGCCCCCGTCACCGCCCCCGTCACCGCCCCCGTCACCGCCCCCGGGCCGGACCGCGCCCAGCGGCTCCCCGCGCCCCGGCCAGTGCACGCAGGGCGCGTAGTCGCGCGCCACCGTCCGCGTACGCCACCGCGCCTCGTGCGCGTCGTCGAGCTCCCGCAGCAGCGCCCGCAGGTTGCCCGGCCACCGGAAGTCCGTGCAGTGGACGCCCAGGAAGAGCGCGAGCGGCGGCGGCCCCGGGTCCAGTTCGTCGAGCGCCGCCCGGACGTCGGACGGCACCGCCTTCGGTACGGCCCTGGGCCCCGGCTCCGGGACCTGCTCGTCGTCCAGCTCCTGGCGGGTGTGCAGCGTCCTCAGTACGTAGGACGTGCCCGGCCGGTCCGGGTCGACGACCCCGTCGAAGACCGCCGCCCGCACCCGCTCCGGGTGACGGGTGACGTAGACCTGCCCGGCCGCCGTGGCGTACGAGTGCAGCAGCAGGCTGATCCGCTCCTCACCCAGAGCGCGCCGGACCCGCTCCAGGTCCGTGGCGCCCGCGCGGGAGCCGAGGCGGGCCAGCAGCGGGCCGTAGGAGAGGCGGCAGCCCTCGACGTAGTCGCGGGCGGCGGCGTCGACGGCGGTGACGTCCCGGACGAGCCGGAGGCTGCGCGCGGTGCGGAGGCGGTCGAGCGCGCCGCGGGGCTCGCCGCAGTCGACGCGGTGGCTTCGGCCGGTGCCGCGGCGGTCGTAGCCGACGATGTCGAACCGGTCGCGCAGCGCGCGCGGGTAGTCGACGCCGGCGGACACGGCCTCCTGGAGGCCCGACAGACCCGGCCCGCCGGGCGCGAGGACGAGCGCGCCGATGCGGCGGCCGGGGTCGCGGGCGGGCAGCCGGGAGAGCGCGAGGCGGAGGGTCTCGTGGCTGTCGCCGCCGACGGGCACGGTGACGCCGCGGCATTCGCGCTGCTCCATGCCCGTCAGCGGGCAGGGGGTCCACTCGTCGCCGCCGGGGTCCGGTTCGTACGAGGAGGTGCCGGCGCCGGGCGGCTCCGGACCGTTCCCGCCCGGCAGCGCGCAGGCGCCCGTCCACGCCAGCGCCAGCGCTGTGAGCAGGGCGAGCACCGGGGCCTGGCGGCCGGTCCGCCGCCGGGGGGAGGCCATGGGCCGATCATGGCACCGCCTCCCCGGAAACGCGGGGAGGCGGCTTTCGGCCCGGTGCCCGGCCCGTGGCTCACTCCTCGACCATCAGCCCCTTGCGCAGCCGCACCAGCGTCCGCGACAGCAGCCGGGAGACGTGCATCTGCGAGATGCCCAGCTCCTCGCCGATCTCCGACTGGGTCATGTTGGCCACGAAGCGCAGCGAGAGGATCTTCCGGTCGCGCGGCGTCAGCTCCGCTATCAGCGGCTTGAGGGACTCGACGTACTCGATGCCCTCCAGGCCGTGGTCCTCGTAGCCGATGCGGTCGGCAAGGGTGCTCTCGGAGTCGTCCTCCTCGGGCTGCGCGTCCAGCGAGCTGGCGGTGTAGGCGTTCGAGGCGGCCATGCCCTCGACGACCTCGTCCCTGCCGATGTCCAGCCGCTCGGCCAACTCGTCGACCGTGGGGGCGCGGTCGAGCTGCTGCGCCAGCTCGTCGCCCGCCTTCGCCAGGTCGAGGCGCAGCTCCTGCAGCCGCCGCGGGACGCGTACGGACCAGGAGGTGTCGCGGAAGAAGCGCTTGATCTCGCCGATGATCGTCGGCATTGCGAAGGTGGGGAACTCCACCCCGCGGGCGGGCTCGAAGCGGTCGATCGCCTTGATGAGCCCGATCGTGCCGACCTGGATGATGTCCTCCATCGGCTCGCTGCGCGAGCGGAACCGGGAGGCGGCGAACTTCACCAGCGCCAGGTTGAGTTCGATCAGGGTGTTGCGCACGTACGAGTACTCGTGGGTGCCCTCTTCGAGGGTGCCGAGCCGGTCGAAGAGGGTCTTCGACATGGCCCGTGCGTCCCCGGGGGCGACCTCGTCGAAGGCGATGCCCTCCAGTTCGTCGATGCTCCCCGTGAACGCGGGCGCCGCGCCGCCGGCGGTGTCCGCGTCGTTCGCGGTGTCCGCGATGCTCGCGGGGTCCTCGGTGGCCTGGTCGGCGGCGTCCTCGCCGCCGGGCCCGCCACGGGAGACGACGGCGTCGCCGTGGTGCTCAGTGTGGTCGTTGCCGTGCTCGGCGTGGGGTCGTGCCGGCGGCGTGCTCGCCGCGGCGTCGAGCCGGGTTGACATTTGTCCTCCATCGTTCTCGGCAATGCGGCTGCCGATGCCAGTTCTTGTCCGCTTGTGGTCTGCGGCGCCTCCCAAGGCCACGTGTGGTGAGTGCTTCTAGCCCTACCCGCTTCTCTCCTCCGGTGCAAGAATCAGGTGTCCATATTTGCCCTATTATGTTGGCTGTTCGGGTGCCGAACGTGTGACCAAAGGCGTAGGGTCGGGGCTGCATCGCACGACAGCCCGAGGGTCAGGAGACAAGCGCGCATGGACGCCGGAACCGCCGGAAGCCCGAGCCGCGGCCGACTGCACGTCGATGTGCGGGTCCATGGCGGGAGCGCCGTCCTCACACCTGCGGGTGAACTCGATTACCACACGGCCGAGGTGCTGCGGGAGCCGCTGGAGCGATGCATCGCCGGCGGCCGCAGCCGGCTCGTACTCGACTGCTCACGCCTGGAGTTCTGCGACTCGACCGGGCTGAACGTGCTCCTCGGTGCCCGCCTGAAAGCGGAGGCCGACGGGGGAGCAGTGCACCTCGCGGGCCTGCAGCCGGTGGTGGCCAGAGTCTTCGAGATCACGGGTGCGGAGGCGGTCTTCTCGCTGCACGACACCCTGGAAGCCGCCCTCGTGGAGTGACCTCCCTGTCACCGGAAGCCGGGTGGGGCCGGTGCGTCAGGTGATGCGCGTCACAGCTTCCCGGGGAAACTCGGGGGTGTTTCCGCGATCTCGTAGGGCAGAAGCCCAGGCGAAACTTCTGGAACGGGCAGGAAGGGCGCGAATGCGCGGACGGGTGCGCGAGCGGGCGTGCGGTTGCGCGAAGGGGGTGTCGTGAGGCGATGAGCTTCAGGTCGTTGCCGCCGGGCGCACTGCCGCCGGAGGGCGAGGCCGGCAGCGGCGCCGCCGCGCCCGCGCGCCCCGACGGCGGTGCCGCCGCGGCCGATCCGGCCGGCGAGCCCGCCCCCGCGGGACAGGTGCGCCGGCTGCGGCTCGTCGGCGCCAGCGGCATGGTGCCCCGCGCCCGCGACTTCGCCCGCCGGGCGCTGGAGGACTGGGGCTGGCTGCCCGCGGTCAACGCGGAGCAGCGCGCGGCCGCGGAGGACGTCCTGCTCGTCGTCTCGGAGCTGGTCACCAACGCCTGCCTGCACGGCGGCGGCCCGGACGAGCTGCGGCTGCGCACGGCGGGGAAGGTGCTGCGGCTGGAGGTCAGCGACTCCGGCACCGGTACGCCCGAGCCGCGCAACCCGCACCGGGCCAGCAGGCCGGGCGGGCACGGGATGTTCATCGTGCAGCGGCTGTGCCTCGACTGGGGCGTCCAGCGGGAGGCGGGAGTGGCGGGCAAGACGGTGTGGGCGGAGCTGTCCGCGCCGCTCTAGCCCGTCGTACGGAGCACTGACGGTCTTCGTACGGGCAGCTTGGCCTCTGCCGTACGTGTCCCGCCCGCCGCACGTCGTACGAGCCGATTGTCGTACGCCCCCCGCCCGGCGCGTACGCCTAACCGATCCGCCCCCGCAGCCACCCCTCGATCTCCCCGACGACCCCCGGCTGGGTCAGCAGCCGCATCCCGTGCGCGCTGCCCGGCACCACCTGCACCCGTACGTCCCCCGCCGGCATCCCCTGCGCCCGCTCCGCGGCCGCCACCTCCTCCGAGTGGTACGCGGGCACGAAGTCGTGCGCCGAGTGCAGCAGCAGCATCGGGGCGTCGTCCCGCCCGGACGCCGTGCTGCGCGGATCCAGCGACCACCACGCCCGCCGGCACCCCGGGTCCGCCGACAGGGACGGGGTGCCGTCCGGTACGCACCCCGCCAGCCGCTCCGCGCTCGCGCGCAGCCGCCGCTCCGCCGCCGTCGCCCCCGGCGCCCCGCCGTCCAGCCAGGCCCGGTACGGCGACGCCACCGGCGACAGCGCCACCACCCCGGCGCTGCGCGCGGCCCCCGCCCCGTACGTGGCCGCCGCGACGGCGAGCTGCCCGCCCGCCGACGAGCCCAGCACCGCCACCCGCGCCGGATCCACGGCGTACCCGGCGGCGTTGTGCCGCACCCACCGCAGCGCCGCCAGCACGTCGTCCCGCTGCGCCGGCCACGGCACCTCGGGGGTGAGGCGGTAACCGGCGTCGAAGACCGCGTACCCGCGCCGGGCGAAGGCCCGCGCCCAGTGCTCCCAGTCGGTGTCGTACGACCAGTACCCCCCGTGCAGCACGACGAGCCCGCCCCGGAGCGCCCGCCGCGGCTGCCAGTGGACGGTGACGCGCTGCCGCGGATGCTCCCCGTACGCCTCGACGCTGCGCCTGAGCGCCCCGTCTGCGCCGGGCCGCTGCTCCGCCATCCGCTCCGCCGTGCGCTCCGCGGGCACCGTCCCGGCCGGCTGCAGCACCACCGCCGTGAGCGCCGCGGCGGTCCCCAGCACCGCGGCCACGAGCCGCCGCCGCCACCGGACCCGTACCGCAGCCATCGCACCCGCCTCCCCGCGGACCGGCCGGCCCGGTGCCCTCATGGTCGCCGACAACGCCACGCGCCGCGATCCGGCGACCGCGATCCGGCGGACGGCGCGAACCGGCGCACGGGCGCCGCCGAGGCGTTCGACCGCGTACCGGGAGGTGAGCGAACCCGACGCCACCGGCCCACTCTCGGTGACGGGAGGTCTACCATCGCACCATGACCCGAGTACTGCTGGCCGAGGACGACGCGGCCATCTCGGAACCGCTGGCCCGCGCGCTGCGCCGGGAGGGCTACGAGGTGGAGGTACGGGAAGACGGTCCCACGGCGCTCGGTGCCGGGCTCCGCGGCGGCGTCGACCTCCTCGTGCTCGACCTGGGCCTCCCCGGCATGGACGGCCTGGAGGTGTGCCGGCGGCTGCGCGCCGACGGGCACGGCTTCCCCGTGCTGGTGCTCACCGCCCGCGCGGACGAGGTGGACACCGTCGTCGGCCTCGACGCGGGCGCCGACGACTACGTCACCAAGCCCTTCCGCCTCGCCGAACTGCTCGCCCGGGTCCGGGCCCTGCTGCGCCGCGGCTCCACCGAGGCGCAGCCGCCCGCCACCCACGGCGTGCGCATCGACACCGACTCGCACCGCGCCTGGCTCGGCGAGGAGGAACTGCAGCTCACGGCGAAGGAGTTCGACCTGCTGCGGGTGCTGGTGCGGGACGCGGGCCGGGTGGTCACGCGCGAGCAGTTGATGCGCGAGGTGTGGGACACCACCTGGTGGTCGTCGACCAAGACGCTCGACATGCACATCTCCTGGCTGCGCAAGAAGCTCGGCGACGACGCCGCGAACCCCCGCTACATCGCGACCGTCCGCGGAGTGGGCTTCCGCTTCGAGAAGAGCTAGGCCGGCCGCCCGCGGCCTCCGGCAGCCATGCGCAGACGGCTCATCAACAGCACCCTCGCGGTCGTGCTCGTCGTCATCGCCGTCTTCGGCGTCTCGCTCGTCATCGTCGAGACCCGCACCATCGAGGCCGCCGCGCGCGACCGGGTGCAGTCCGAGGCCGTGCGGCTGTTCAGCGTCGTGGAAGGCAAGATCGCCGACGACGCGCGGGTGACCCGCCAGGCGCTCGCCGCGCAGGTCACGGACGGGCGGTACGCGGAGGTGGAGCTGCCCGGCGGGCCGCCGGTCAAGATCGGTGAGCGGCCCGAGGGCTCGGTCATCGCGGCCACCGAGACCGGCAGCAGGGGCGAGCGGGTCACGGTCATGGAGGCCCGCGACCGGGTCAACGACGAGCTGGGCCAGACCCTGCTGATCATCTTCGCCGTGGCGCTGCTCGCCGTCGGCGCCGCCGTGCTGCTCGCCGTCCGCCAGGCCAACCGCCTCACCGCCCCGCTCACCGACCTCGCCGAGACCGCAGAGCGCCTCGGCTCCGGCGACCAGCGCACCCGCCACCGCCGCTACGGCGTCCCCGAGCTGGACCGCGTCGCCGACGTGCTGGACGCCAGCGCCGAGCGGATCGCGCGGATGCTCACCGCCGAGCGGCGGCTGGCGGCGGACGCCTCGCACCAGCTCCGTACGCCGCTGACCGCGCTGTCCATGCGGCTGGAGGAGATCGCGCTCACCGACGACCCGGCGACGGTCAAGGAGGAGGCGGCGGTCGCGCTCACCCAGGTGGAGCGGCTGACGGACGTGGTGCAGCGGCTGCTGACCAAGTCCCGGGACCCCAAGGCCGGCTCGGGGATGGGCTTCGACCTGGACGAGGTGGTCAAGCAGCAGTTGGAGGAGTGGCGGCCCGCGTACCGCGGTGAGGGGCGGGCGATCGTCCGCTCCGGCAAGAAGGACCTGCGCGCGGTGGGCACGCCGGGGGCGGTGGCGCAGGTGCTCGCGACGCTGATCGAGAACGCGCTGATGCACGGCGCGGGGACGGTCGCGCTGCGCACCCGGGTCACGGGCAACCAGGTGGTCGTGGAGGTCACCGACGAGGGTCCAGGCGTCCCCGTGGACCTCGGCTCCCGGGTCTTCGAGCGCACGGTCAGCGGGCGTAACTCGACCGGGCTGGGGCTGGCGGTCGCCCGCGACCTGGCGGAGGCGGACGGAGGGCGGCTGGAGCTGGTGCAGCAGAAGCCGACGACGTTCGCGCTGTTCCTCGCGCGGGAGCACGAGGAACACTGAGGGGGCGTACGGGGCCCGCGGCCGGCTCGGGTACGGGGGCACACGGCCGCCCGGGTACGGGGCGCGCGGGCAGGCTTACGGGGGTGGAGGGAGGCGCGTACGCGATACGTGAGGGCTCGTACGGGGCGTGAACGCTACCGCCGCGCTCCGACCGCCTCTTCCTGCGCCTCGGGTTCCCCCGGCTCCTCCTCCGGCTCCTTGGTCTCGCGCGGCTTCCGCCGGCTGCCCGGGATCCGTGCCTCGGCGGCCGCGGGTATGTCGCCGGCTTCCCCGGCATCCGCGGGCGCGGCGGCGGCCCGGGCCGCGGGCACCGCACGGAACACCCAGCTCCGGTAGGACCAGAAGCGGAACAGCGACGCCACCCCGATGCCCAGGAACTTGAAGATGTTGCTCTGCAGCGGGGTGTCCCAGTCGAACCCGTACGTGGCCACGTACAGCAGGCCGTTCTCGATGACGAGCCCGGCGGCGCTGAAGACCAGGAACAGGGTGAACTCGCGCGGGGGCCGGGTCTTGTCCCGGTCGCGGTAGGTGAAGTACCGGAAGCCTATGTAGTTGAAGATGATGGCGACGGCCGTCGAGATCATGCTGCAGCGGACCACGGGGAGCTCCGTGGAGTTCCGCACGAGGTTGAAGACCGCCAGGTTGACCAGGACGCCGATGCCCCCGACCACGGCGAACTCGGCCACCTCGCGGCTCAGGCGGCGGAGCCGCGTTACCCCCGGTTGCCGTGCACTCATCAAGATCGTCAGACTCCGATGGTCGGTGGTGTTCCCCTGGTCCCGGTCTTCTCCGGCGGGCCGGAGACCTCATGCTAACCGGGCCCGCCGACGGAGGGGGCGGCTCCGCCCGGCCGGCCGATACGCTGGGACGCGTGACATTCCCGGTAGTCGGCATGATCGGCGGGGGACAGCTCGCCCGGATGACCCACCAGGCAGGCATCCCCCTCGGCATCAGGTTCAAGCTCCTCAGCGGCACCCGTACGGATTCCGCCGCCCTGGTGGCGGGTGACACGGTCGTGGGGGATTACCGCGATCTCGACACGCTGCGTGAGTTCGCCCGCGGCTGCGACGTGATCACGTTCGACCACGAACACGTACCGACCGAGCATCTGCGGGCCCTCCAGGCCGAGGGCGTCGCGGTCAGGCCCGGCCCGGACGCGCTGGTGTACGCGCAGGACAAGGGCGCGATGCGGGCCCGGCTGACGGAGCTGGGCATCCCCTGCCCGCGGCACCGGATCGTGGCGGACCCGGCGGACGTGGCGCGGTTCGCGCGCGAGGGCGGCGGCTTCCCGGTCGTGCTGAAGACGGTCCGCGGGGGGTACGACGGCAAGGGCGTGTGGGTCGTCCGTACGGAAGAGGACGCCGCGCCCCCCTTCCGCGCGGGGGTGCCGGTGCTGGCCGAGGAGCTGGTGGACTTCCGCCGCGAGCTGGCCGCGAACGTCGTCCGCTCGCCGAGCGGCCAGGCGGTCGCGTACCCGGTGGTGGAGTCGGTCCAGGTCGACGGCGTCTGCGACACGGTCATCGCCCCGGCGCCCGGGCTGGCGCCCGAGGACGCGGTGCGTACGCAGCAGCTCGCGCTGCGGATCGCGATGGAGCTGGACGTGGTGGGCCACCTCGCCGTGGAGCTGTTCGAGGCGGACGGGCCGGACGGCGAGCCTCGGATCCTCGTCAACGAGCTGGCCATGCGCCCGCACAACTCCGGCCACTGGACCCAGGACGGCGCCGTCACCTCGCAGTTCGCCAACCACGTACGCGCCGTGCTCGACCTGCCGCTGGGCGACCCGCGCCCGCGCGCCCCGTGGACGGTGATGGCGAACGTCCTCGGCGGCGACTACCCCGACATGTACCCGGCGTACCTGCACTGCATGGCGCGGGACCCGGGGCTGAAGATCCACATGTACGGCAAGGACGTGAAGCCCGGCCGCAAGGTCGGCCACGTCAACACCTACGGCGACGACCTGGCCGACGTGCGCGCCCGCGCCCGCCACGCCGCCGACTACCTGCGGGGGACGATCACGGAATGAGCAGCGTATGAGCGCGGAGAACAGCCCGCTGGTCGGCATCGTCATGGGCTCCGACTCCGACTGGCCGGTCATGGAGGCGGCGGCGCAGGCCCTCGGCGAGTTCGAGGTCCCGTACGAGGTCGACGTCGTCTCCGCACACCGGATGCCGCACGAGATGATCGCCTACGGCGAGCAGGCCGCGCCCCGCGGCCTGCGCACCCTCATCGCCGGCGCCGGCGGCGCCGCCCACCTCCCGGGCATGCTCGCCTCCGTCACGCCCCTGCCGGTCATCGGCGTCCCGGTCCCGCTGAAGTACCTCGACGGCATGGACTCCCTGCTCTCCATCGTCCAGATGCCCGCGGGCGTGCCGGTCGCCACGGTCTCCGTGGCCGGCGCCCGCAACGCGGGCCTCCTGGCCGCCCGCATCCTGGCCGCCCACGACGAGGACCTCCGCACCCGGATGACGGCGTTCCAGGAGGACCTGAACCACCAGGCCCGGGAAAAGGGCGCCCGCCTCCGCCGCAAGACCACCCAGGCGGGCTGACCCGCGGCAGCGGCGGGGTGTCCACGGCTTGTTCGTGTCTGGTGGCCAGATTCGGGGCACTCCTACAATTATCGGCTCCAGCGCAACACGATCGGTGACATCGGGTGTCCGATCGGTCAATGCCGTGAACCCTCTGTGTGGCTGCGCAGGGGGACGCTAGGGTCTACGGGTCGATGTCGCTCGAGGGCCGTGGGGACCGTCATCTGGGGGTGACTGTGGCGCTTGAGGAACAGTCAGCGTGGTGCAAGAGCAGCTTCAGCGGGAGCGAATCCGAGTGCGTCGAGCTCGCCATAAGGGACGGTGCTGTGCTGGCACGTGACTCGAAGAACCGGACCGGGGCGGTTCTCGCCTTCACCCCCACCGCCTGGAGCGACTTTCTCGCGGCCGTCGTGTCTGGGGAGTTAGCCGGTTCATGACCGGCGAGACGACGCCGGGGGAGGTGAGTACGTGGAGGCCGGAGGCGTGAGAGCGCTGCCTTCCGGGCGGGAGGACCGCCCGCGCGGATCCCGGTGGACCGGGACAGTCGCGTACTGCCTGGCCGTCGGCGCCGCGGCCACCATCCTGGCGGCGGTCCTGTCGCTGTTAGTCGACAGCGTGGTGGCGAAGCGGGTGGTGTGGCTCGTCGTCCTGGTGGGGGTGGCGGTCGCCGCCGGGATCTGGCGGGCGCTCACCCCGGTCACGGTGCATCGGCGGGGGTGCGCTCCTCTCCCGTCCGACCGGGCGATCCCGTGAACACGTTCTGGATCTTTCTCGCCGCCCCGAACACCACACCGGTGACCAGCGCGGTCCCGACGACACTGACTGCCGTCTGAAGGACGCGCGAGCCGGGTATCGCGAGGCCGCCGACGGAGTAGATGACCAGCATGACGCAGCCGGTCACCATGATGAGGGCGAGTACGCAGGAGAGAACCACCGCGTGCAGCCGCCGGATGTACTGCGTGGTGCTGTCCCGCTCCTCCTGCCTACGGCGGTCTGCCCGGGCCCCTTCCAGGCGGTTCAGCCGATCGAACCGATCCGGGTCACGTATCGCCTCCCGGGTGACCTGATCGGACGAATCGGCGGTTCCGCCGGTCGCGTCCTCCGCGGCGGCTGCCGGGGCAGGTTCGCCCGGGCCGGCGGCTTCGGGGACCTGCCGGCCGTGCGTGAGCAACCATCTGAGGTACAAGGCCGCCCTCCCGATGACTCCGGCCGCCGGCACTGTGCGCCCCGGCCTTCAGCGACTGCCGAACTCGGTCTTGATGCGCTCCAGAAGCCCGACGGCGTCTTCCCCTTCGAGCGAACGGGTGGTGATCGTCTCGAAGCACTCCTGGTAGCGCGCCAGCAGTTCGAGGTCGTCGCGGTTGGTCAGGCTGCCGGCGGCGTGTTCCACGTACAGCAGGTCGTCCTCCTCGTCGCCGAGGTTCAGCAGGACGAAGCTGCCGAGAGTGCTGTAGTGCGCGCCGGCGGTGAGTGGCAGCACCCGGATGGTCACCTTCGGTTCCGCACTCATCCGGATGAGGTGATCAAGCTGGCCGCGCATCACGGCCGGGGTGCCGATCTGCCGGCGCAGGGCCGCCTCGTCGAGGACGAAGGCCGACTCGGGAGCGGTGTCAGCGTCGAACGTCCGCTCCTGACGTGCCATGCGCAGGTCCACCACCTTGCGCGCCCGCCCCTCGTCGACGCGCGGCTCCAGCAGAGCCATCGCGTAGTCCTGTGTCTGCAGCGCGCCGGGGACGACGATCGGGTGGTAGGTACGGATCTTCTCCGCGGCGCTCTCGTATCCGAGGTACTTGGCGTACTGCGGGGAGACCAGCTCGCTGTACCGCGCCCACCAGCTCGCCCCCTTGCTCCCCCGGGCCGCCTCCTCCAGCTCGGCCACCAGCTCCGGGTCCTCGACACCGTAGAGGTGCAGCATCGCCCTGAGATCGGTGACCGACACGCTGACCGTGGCCATCTCGATGCGGATCACCTTGGACAGTGACCAGTCGAGTTCGTCAGCGGCCTGGCGCTGTGTCAGCCCGGCCTTGCCGCGCGCCCTGCGCAGCTCCTGGCGTAGCTTGCGGCGATTGAGGCTGGGGTCCGCTGCCTGGGACATGTTGCTCCTTGGTTGACATGAGTCGTAGATATGTGTCTGTCGGCCAGGAGCTGCTCGCGCGTAGCCGCCAGGGACTGGCCTGTTGGACCCTGCCATTGTGACACATGTCATTCGTGCGTTGGCGCTTTGGAACCAATCGGCAATTGGTCTAGAGGAGCGAACCTGGCCCGACCCGGGCGCGGGAGTGTCAGCCTGCGCGGATAGCGTGTGGTCCACGCTATCCGCGCAGGGAGGACGACCTTATGACCGGCGAACTGCTCGCGCGTGCCCGCGAGGTGCTGCGGGCGCACCCCGTCGTCGACGGGCACAACGACCTTCCCTGGGCCCTGCGCGAGCAGGTGACGTACGACATCGACCGGCGCGACATCGCCGTCGACCAGAGCGCGCGGCTGCACACCGACATCCCGCGGCTGCGGGCCGGCGGGGTGGGGGCGCAGTTCTGGTCCGTGTACGTGAGCGCCGACCTGGCCGGGGACGCCGCCGTGTCGGCGTGTCTGGAGCAGATCGACGTGGTGCGCCGGCTCGTCGACCGCTACCCCGGGGAGCTGCGGCTCGCGGTGACCGCCGACGAGGTGGAGGCGGCGCGGGCCGACGGGCGGATCGCCTCGCTGATGGGGGCCGAGGGCGGGCACTCCATCGCCAACTCGCTCGCCACTCTCCGTGCCTTCCGCCGGCTCGGCGTGCGCTACATGACGCTCACGCACAACGACAACACCGACTGGGCCGACTCCGCCACCGACGAGCCGCGGCACGGCGGGCTCACCGCCTTCGGCGAGGAGGTGGTGCGCGAGATGAACCGGGTCGGCATGCTCGTCGACCTCTCCCATGTGGCGCCCTCGACCATGCGCCACGCGCTGCGCGTCACCGAGGCGCCGGTCGTTTTCTCCCATTCATCCGCTCGCGCCATGTGTGACCATCCGCGCAACATTCCGGACGATGTGCTGGAAATGCTCCCTGCCAACGGCGGTGTGGCGATGGCCACGTTCGTGCCGAAGTTCGTCCTGCCCGCCGCCGTGGCGTGGACCGCGGAGGTGGACGAGCACATGACCGCCCGGGGCCTCGACCCCTTCGGCGCGGACGACGAAGCGGTCCGCGTACGGCGTGCGTTCGAGGAGGCGCACCCGCGGCCGCAGGCGACGGCCGCGACCGTCGCGGATCATCTGGATCATATGCGCGAAGTGGCGGGAATCGACCATATCGGTGTCGGCGGCGACTTCGACGGCACGCCGTTCACGCCGGAAGACCTCGCCGACGTCGCGGGTTATCCGCATCTCGTCGCCGAGCTGCTGCACCGCCGTTGGTCGGAAGAAGACCTGGCCAGGCTCCTGTGGGCCAATGCGCTACGGGTGTTGCGCGACGCCGAGGCGGCGGCGCGCGAAGTGACCGCCCGGCGCGGCCCGTCGATCGCCACCATCGAACAGCTCGACGGCCCCGCGAAGGTCCAGGGGTGAGCAGAGTGACATAAGTCACTCACAGAATTCTCACGCCATGGGGCGATGTGTCCGACTCCTCATATGTCGACAAGTCTCCACCGGATGGGGGGAATTGAGGAGCGGCGCGGGATGGGTCGATTGTCGGGCTGATTCCGATGTGATGTGGGGAACGGCCTTGATGACGGTTCACAGCTTGTTCTGTTTTCGGCTGTGTGTTTACGGTGCTCGCCGTGCTCGCGCCACCGATGCGGGTACCTCGTCGCCGTAACGCCGAATCCTGTCGGCGGCGACGGGCAGGCACTTCAGCTTTCACGGCAGGAGCGGGGGACCCAGGTAAGTGCCGGCCTGCGCGCAAGCGCGGGACGGCTTGGGGTGAAGCCATGCTCCGCATGGCCGGGCATCTCCAGCTCGAACCCGACAGCTCACCTCGCAGGCGTTGGAGAGGAGCATGTCCATGTCCGCACGCGGACGTCACCGTCGCCTGGGCCGGATAGCCCGGGGCAGCAGGGCCCTCATCGTCACCGCCGGCAGCGCCGGCGTCGCCATTCCGCTCATCGCCGGCGGCCACGCCCAGGCCGCCTCCGTCGACACCTGGGACCGCGTGGCCCAGTGCGAGAGCGGCGGCGACTGGAGCATCAGCACCGGCAACGGCTTCTACGGCGGCCTGCAGTTCGTGCAGAGCACCTGGGAGGGCTACGGCGGCACGCAGTACGCGCCGCGCGCCGACCAGGCCACCAAGGAGCAGCAGATCGAGATCGCCGAGAAGGTCCTCGCCTCGCAGGGCCCCGGCGCCTGGCCGGTCTGCTCGGTGCAGGCCGGGCTCACCCAGGGCGGCCCCGCCCCGGACCTCTCCACCGGCGGTGGCGAGAAGAGCGAGCCCGAGGCGCAGACCGAGTCCGAGCCCGCTCAGCAGGCCGCCAAGGACGAGGCCCCGAAGCAGTTGAAGGCGCCGGAGAAGAAGTACCAGAAGGCCGGCGACTACACCGTCGTCTCCGGTGACACCCTGTGGGACATTGCTCGCAAGCACGGCATCGCGGGCGGCTGGCAGACGATCTACGAGGGCAACAAGGACGTCATCGGCGACGACCCGGACCTGATCTTCCCCGGTCAGATGTACGAGTTCGACGGCGGCGAAGAGGTCACCCTCGAAGAGCCGAAGACCACGTCGGCCGAGCCGTCCTCCGCGCAGCAGGAGGAGCCGGCGGCCGAGGAGGAGCCGGCGGCCGAGGCCGCTCCTGCGGGCGGGTTCTCCGCCCCGATCGACGCCGGTCTCTCCACCGCGTACCGGGCCGCCGGCGGCTCGTGGCCCAGCGGTTACCACACCGGTGTCGACTTCTCCGCCGGCACCGGCACCCCGGTCAAGGCCGTCACCTCCGGCACCGTCGTCAAGGCCGGCAACGGCGCCGACGGCGGCGCGTACGGCATCGCCGTCGTGATCAAGCACGACGACGGCCGCTACAGCCAGTACGCCCACCTGTCGTCCACCTCGGTGAGCGTGGGCCAGAGCGTGGGCGCCGGCGACCAGATCGGTCTGTCCGGCTCCACCGGCAACTCCACCGGGCCGCACCTGCACTTCGAGGTGCGCACCAGCCCGGACTACGGTTCGGACGTCGACCCGGTCGCGTACCTGCGCGACAACGGCGTCTCCATCTGAGGGTCCCCCGCACGGCGCAGCCCCCCGTTTCCGGCGGAACGGGGGGTTCGCCGCGTCCGGCTTCGGCGTCCGGGCGGCGGCCGGCGTGGGTTACGCCGCCGGGCGGCCCATCGCGCGGAACGTCCAGCCCGCGGCGCGCCACGGCACCGGGTCGAGCGTGTTCCGGCCGTCGATCAGATGCGGCCGGGAGACGGCCTTCGCGAGCTGCCCGGCGTCGAGGGCGCGGAACTCCGGCCACTCGGTGAGGTGCAGCACGAGGTCGGCGCCGCGCAGCGCATCCTCCGCCGACTCGGCGTAGCGCAGGGTGGGGAAGACGCGGCGGGCGTTGTCCATGCCCTTCGGGTCGTAGACGGTGACCTGGCCGCCCTGGAGGTGGATCTGCCCGGCGACGTTGAGCGCGGGGGAATCGCGCACGTCGTCGGAGTCGGGCTTGAACGCGGCGCCCAGGACGCCGATCCGGCGGCCCAGGAAGGTCCCGCCGCAGGCTTCGCGGGCGAGTTCGACCATGTGGGCACGGCGGCGCATGTTGATCGAGTCGACCTCGCGCAGGAACGTCAGCGCCTGGTCGACGCCCAGTTCACCGGCGCGGGCCATGAACGCCCGGATGTCCTTGGGCAGGCAGCCCCCACCGAAGCCGATCCCGGCGCGCAGGAACTTCTTCCCGATCCGGTCGTCGTAGCCGATCGCCTCGGCCAGCTTGACCACGTCGCCGCCGGCGGCCTCGCAGATCTCGGCCATGGCGTTGATGAACGAGATCTTCGTGGCGAGGAAGGCGTTGGCGGAGGTCTTCACCAGCTCGGCGGTCGGGTAGTCGGCGACCACGAACGGCGTACCGGAGTCCAGCGGCGCGGCGTACACCTCGCGCAGCACCTTCTCGGCGCGGTCGCTCGCGACGCCGACGACGATACGGTCGGGACGCAGGGTGTCCTCGACGGCGAAGCCCTCGCGCAGGAACTCCGGGTTCCAGGCCAGCTCTGCCTGCTCGCCCGCCGGCGCCAGCTCGGCCAGCCGGCGTGCCAGCCGGGCCGCGGAGCCCACCGGCACCGTCGACTTCCCGACCACCAGGCACGGGCGGTCGAGCCGGGGCGCCAGGGTGTCGATCGCGGCGTCGACGTAGCTCATGTCGCAGCCGTACTCACCCTGCTTCTGCGGCGTGTTGACACACACGAAGTGCACGTCGCCGAAGGCCGCCGCCTCCCCGTACGAGGTGGTGAAGCGCAGCCGGCCGGACGAGCCCCCGACGCCGGAGACGTGCTTGCGCAGCAGGTCTTCCAGGCCCGGCTCGTAGATCGGCACCCTGCCCGTGGACAGCAGCTCGACCTTTTCCTCGACCACGTCCAGGCCGAGCACGTCGAAACCCAGCTCGGCCATCGCGGCGGCGTGCGTGGCCCCGAGGTAACCGGTGCCGATCACGGTGATCTTCAAGGTCATGGTCCCGAGCATAACGGCGGGCTCCGACACGTCCGCCTGGGCAACCATGGGCCCGGGTGCGGAGTCTGACTCATGAACGTGCACCTGAAGGAGTGGGGATCGTGGCGAGGCAGCATCTGGACGGCGGGGGCAGCGGAACCGACGAGCCCGGTACGCCGCGCGCCCGCGAGCCGGAGGCGCCGTACGCCGGGGACACGTCGACGGCGGCGCACGCGGCGTACGTGGACGCGGCGTTCGCGCCGGGCGCGCAGGGAACACCGGGCGCGCAGGGCACAGCCGCGGACGGCGGGCCCAAGGGACCCGACGGCCTGGACCCGCACGCCGGCCCGGCAACCGTTCCTGCGACCGGCCCCGGCGACCCGGACGGCCCCGACGACCCCGCCGGCGCCCCCTCGCACGCCGCGCCCCGCCGCCGCATGCGCCGCGGCCGCAAGGTGCTCCTCGGCGCCGTGATCATGCTCTTCGCCGGCATGCTCATGCTCGCCGGCGGCCTCTGGTGGGCGTACGAGCACTACACGGGGCGCGTCGACCGCATCCCGAACGCCTTCCCGACGAACGTCCCGGAGAAGCACCAGCCGGCGCCGTCCAAGGGCGGCGAAACGTACCTTCTCGTCGGCGTCGACGCCCGCTCCGACCTCCCGCTCACCGGCGACGGCGCCGGCGAGCACACCTGGAAGCCGGGCGCGCAGCGCAGCGACACGATGATGCTCGTCCACCTCCCCGAGGGCCGCGACGGCGGCTACGTCGTCTCCCTGCCCCGCGACTCCTGGGTGAACATCCCCGGCCGGGGCGACGCCAAGCTCAACGCGGCCTTCTCCTACGGCGGCCCCCCGCTGCTCATCGACACCGTGCAGCGCATGACGAAGGTCAAGATCGACCACCTCGCGGTGATCGACTGGAGCGGCTTCAAGCGGCTCACCGACGCCGTGGGCGGCGTGGACATCACCATCGACGAGACCACCCCGCGCCGCAACGGCGGCGGCGAGTGGACCGCCGGCACCCATCACATGGACGGCAGGACCGCCCTCGACTACGTACGCGAACGCCACGGCCTGCCCCGCGGCGACCTCGACCGCACCCAGCGGCAGCAGAACTTCCTGCGCGCCGTCATCACCGAGACGATGTCCTCGGACAACTTCTCCAACCCGCTCAAGGTCAAGCGCCTGCTGGACGCGGTGACCGCCACCGTCAGCGTCGACGACCGGTTCTCGAACGGCGCGATGCGCGACCTGATGTGGGACATGAAGGGGGTGCGCTCCAGCGACCTGGTGTTCATGAACGCGCCGGTCGCGGGCCTCGACATGATCGAGGGCCAGTCGGTGGTGCTGCTGGACGACAAGGCGGGCGACCCCCTGTGGGAGGCCATGCGGAACGACACCATGGCGCAGTACGTCGAGAAGTACCCGACCGACCGCCTGGGCGGCACGGCACCCTGAGCCGGGCCGCGCCCCTGTCGCCAACGTCACGTAGGTCCGCCCGCCGCGCACGGCATACCATCGGAACTACTTAACGGTAATTAGCATGCGCGGGAATGGGAGAGAGCCTTGGCAGGAGCGCCCGAATTCGACCTGTACCGCCCGGCCGAGGAGCACGACATGCTCCGCGACGCCGTACGCTCGCTCGCCGAGGCGAAGATCGAGCCCTTCGCGGCCGAGGTGGACGAGGAGGCGCGCTTCCCGCAGGAGGCCCTGGACGCGCTCGTCACCAACGACCTGCACGCCGTCCACGTCCCCGAGGCGTACGGCGGCGCGGGCGCGGACGCGCTGGCGACGGTCATCGTCATCGAGGAGATCGCCCGCGTCTGCGCCTCGTCCTCCCTCATCCCGGCCGTCAACAAGCTGGGCTCGCTGCCCCTGATGCTCTCCGCCTCGGAGGAGCTGAAGGCGAAGTACCTGACGCCGCTGGCGCGCGGCGAGGCGATGTTCTCGTACTGCCTCTCCGAGCCCGAGGCCGGCTCCGACGCGGCCGGCATGAAGACCCGCGCCGTACGGGACGGCGACTCCTACGTCCTCAACGGCGTCAAGCGGTGGATCACCAACGCGGGCATCTCCGAGTACTACACGGTGATGGCCGTCACCGACCCGGAGAAGCGCTCCAAGGGCATCTCGGCCTTCGTGGTCGAGAAGTCCGACGAGGGCGTCTCCTTCGGCGCCCCGGAGAGGAAGCTCGGCATCAAGGGCTCGCCCACCCGCGAGGTCTACCTCGACAACGTCCGCATCCCCGCGGACCGCATGATCGGCGCCGAGGGCACGGGCTTCGCCACCGCGATGAAGACCCTCGACCACACCCGCATCACCATCGCCGCACAGGCCCTCGGCATCGCCCAGGGCGCCCTGGACTACGCCAAGGGTTACGTCCGCGAACGCAAACAGTTCGGCAAGCCGGTCGCGGACTTCCAGGGCGTCCAGTTCATGCTCGCCGACATGGCCATGAAGATCGAGGCCGCCCGCCAGTTGACCTACGCCGCCGCCGCCAAGTCCGAACGCGGCGACG
The DNA here is from genome assembly GCF_002847285.1 of Streptomyces sp. CMB-StM0423. Classification (NCBI taxonomy): domain Bacteria; kingdom Bacillati; phylum Actinomycetota; class Actinomycetes; order Kitasatosporales; family Streptomycetaceae; genus Streptomyces; species Streptomyces sp. CMB-StM0423. Next base: position 5,299,837 of record NZ_CP025407.1, read on the forward strand.
CGGACCTCACCTTCCAGGGCGCCGCGGCCAAGTGCTTCGCCTCCGACACGGCGATGGAGGCGACGACGGACGCGGTCCAGCTCCTCGGCGGCTACGGCTACACGCGCGACTACCCGGTGGAGCGCATGATGCGCGACGCCAAGATCACCCAGATCTACGAGGGCACCAACCAGGTCCAGCGCATCGTCATGGCCCGCAACCTGCCCTGATACGGGGCGCCGCCGGACCCCGCCGCGCGGCGGGGTCAGAGGCGGGCTATGTCCGGGATGGCGGCCTTCGGTTTGCGGCGCGGGGGCATGCGGCCCAGGAGGCAGATGTAGCGCGTGGCGCGATGGCGCTGGCCCGCGGCCTCGTACGGGGCGAGCAGTTCGAGCATGCGCTCGTCGTCCGCGTTGCGTTCGCGAACCAGGGTGTAGCCCACGATGCGGGGCAGGTGCAGGTCGCCGACCGTGACCGCGTCGGCGGCGCCGATGACGCGCTGAAGGGTTTCCGCCGCCGTCCAGGGGCCGATGCCCGGGATGGCGGTGAGGCGGCGGGTGGCGGCTTCGAGGTCCATGTCCGCCGCCGCCTGGAGGGCACGGGCGCGGCGGACGGCTCGTACGATCGTCGCCGCGCGCTTGCCGTCGACGCCCGCGCGGTGCCACTCCCAGGACGGGATCATCGCCCAGCCGCGCGCGTCCGGCATCACCCGCATCCGCAGCTCCGTCCCCGCAGGACCCGGGGCCTCGGTGCCGTAGCGGTACAGCAGCAGGCGCCAGGAGCGGTACGCCTCGTCCGTGGTGACCTTCTGCTCCAGCACCGACGGGATCAGCGACTCCAGCACCACGCCGGTGCGGATAAGGCGCAGCCCCGGATGGCGGCGGCGGGCCTCGTGGACGACGCGGTGGCGCGGCGTGAACGGCTCCGGGTCGTCCTCCGCGCCCAGCAGCGCCGGGAGGCCCTCCAGCAGCCACTCCGCGCCCGGGCCCCACGCCTCGGCGGCTACCGCCCCGCCCGCCGGGGCGACGCGCAGCGTGCCGGGGCCCGCGGGGGTGTGGCTCGCCCGCCAGACCGCACCGTCCGCGACGCGGAACGCCGGATCGCCCGGCCCCCGCCGCAGCACGCCCAGGGTGCGCCACAGGTCGTACGGGCCCGGGGGTGCCCAGGTCCGGGTGCGGGCGCGGTGGTCGGGGGCGGCGGACACGTCGCACGACTCTAGCCGCCGCCACCGACAGCCCCGGCGGCGGCCGGTGCCGGGAGTTGCCCGCGCCGCGGCGCCTCGCCCGCACGGCCCGCGGCCGCGCCTCCGGCGACCGGCGCGCGCCCCTTCTCAGCGGCGGCCCTGGTACGACGCCGAACTCGCCCTCGCCGCGCCCAGCCTGTCGTACAGCCGCACCCCCGGGCAGTCCGTCGCGAAGCCGTCCCGGTGCCCCGAGATGACGTTCAGCCTGACCCGCGTCCCGCTGGTGTACTTGCCGCCGCCCGACACCTTCGTCTGCTTGCTCTCCGGGTTCTTGCCGAACAGGCCGAGCTTCCACGCCGTCAGCCGCGACACCGCGTTGACCGCGGCCTGCGACGGCGCCGCCGAGTCGTAGCTGCCGAGGACGGCGATGCCCACGCTGTTGTGGTTGAAGCCGTACGTGTGCGCCCCCAGGACCGCGCGCGTGACGCCGCCCGCCCGGCCCTCGTAGACGCGGCCGCACTTGTCGACAAGGAAGTTGTAGCCGAGGTCGGCCCAGTTCAGGCTCTGGGTGTGGTAGCGGTATATGCCGCGGATCAGGCCGGGTGCCTCGGCGCAGCGGTAGTTGTTGCCCGTCGCCGAGTGGTGGAGGAAGGCGATGTTCACGGTCTTCGTGTAGCGGTACCCCTTCGCCCGCTTGCTCTCGTCCGCGCCCCAGCCCGTGCGCGTGACGATCTTCGGCCGCGGGCCGACGAACGGCCGGGCGGCGGCGGGCAGGGCGGGGTTGAGGCGGACGGCATCCCCTTCCGACGCGGCCTTGGTCTGCGCGGCGATCCGGTCCGCGGCGGCGGTGCCGGCCGCCCGCGCCCTGTCCGTTCCCGCCCCCGCGCCGCCCGGGTCGATCAACTCGGCGGTCAGCCCCCGCGGCAGCCGCGCCGCGCCGGCCGCGTCCGCCGACCGCGACCGCGCGGGTACGACGCGGATCTCGACCCCCGCCGAGTCACCCACCCACAGCGGCGCCGTGCCCCCGCGCCGGGCCGCCGGGCCGCCACGGGACTCGCCACCGGCCGCGGCACGGGACTCCGCACCCGACTCCGCACCCGACTCCGCGCCGGGCCCCGGGCCGGGTGCGTCCGCGGCGTGCGCGTCCAGGTCCTGCCAGCCGGACCACCGGCCCGTCTCCGCCGACCTGGCCCGTACCCGCACGCGCCCGGCCAGCTCCGCCTCCGGGTCCTCCCAGACGACGCCGACCATCGTGAACGGCCCGGTGTCCGGCTTCGACAGGCCCAACGTGCCCGCCCCGGGCCCGCGCGAGGACGAGCCGAGCGGCGCGAGCGGCAGTGACTGCGTACGGCCGCCGGGCTGCTCCGTCCGCGCGGCCCGCTCCGCCCGGGGGACCACGCCCGCCGAAGCGGGCGGCGCCGCGAGCGGCGTCAGCGGGGCGAGCAGCGCGGCGGCGGATATCGCGACGACCGAAGAAGAAAATGCATACATATGACGCATCCTTTCCACACCCCCCACCGCTGTCCATTTGCCCCTGCCGGACGGAGTAACGCGACGGCGTAACCTGACGGCGATGAACCCCACCGCCGCCACCCCCGCCGCCCTGCTCGACGCCGCCCTCGCCACCGACCCGGCCCGCCCCCTGGTCACGTACTACGACGACACCACCGGTGAGCGCGTCGAACTGTCCGTCGCCACCCTCGCCAACTGGGTGGCCAAGACCGCGAACCTCCTCCAGGGCGACCTCGCCGCCGAGCCCGGCGACCGGCTCGCGCTGCTCCTGCCCGCCCACTGGCAGACCGCCGTCTGGCTGCTGGCCTGTGCCGCGACCGGCGTCACCGCGGTGCCCGCCGACCCCGACCCGGCCGCCGCCGACCTCGTCGTCAGCGGTCCCGACGCGCTGGAGCAGGCCCGCGCCTGCACCGGCGAGCGGGTCGCCCTCAGCCTGCGCCCGCTCGGCGCCCGCTTCCCGCAGACCCCGGAGGGCTTCCTCGACTACGCCGTGGAGGTGCCGGGACAGGGCGACCGCTTCCAGCCGTACGCCCCCGCCGACCCGGACGCGCCGGCGCTCGAAGCGCCCGGCGCCCGGTTCACCGCCGCCGAGCTGGTCGCCCGCGCCCGGGCGGACGCGGAGTCGCGCGCGCTCGCGCCGGGCTCCCGCACCCTCTCGACACTCGGGTACGACACGTGGGAAGGGCTCTCCGCGGGCCTCTACGCCCCCCTGGCCGCCGGCGCGGGGGTCGTGCTCTGCCCGCACCTGGACCGGCTCACCCCCGAGCAGCAGGAGAAGCGCAGGGCCGACGAGCGAGTCTCGTAACGCCGTCCCGTGCCACCCTCCCCGAGCGACGCGCGCGGGCGAAGTTATCGGGCGTAGCGCCGCATTCGTGATGCGATGTACCGAATGCGGCGGGCCGTACGACCCCCGGGGGTGCCCGGCCGTCTGCACACGTGGACAACGGCCGAATGAGTGTGAGGGATGGGCGCAGACGAGACCGGCCCGCGGGAGGGCGCATCCCCGTACCGGGAAGACCCCCGGCCGCCCCGCCGCCCCCGCAGCCGCCGCCGCGTCCTCGCCCGCCGCGTCGGCCTCGGCCTGGCCCTCTTCGTCCTCGCCCTCTCCGGCGTCGGCTGGTACTTCTACCAGCGCTTCGACAGCAACATCACCGTCGACTCCGCCACCGCCCGCGAGCTGAAGCGCCACGAGGAGGACCGCCCCCCGCCCGCCGCCAGCGGGGCCACCAACATCCTCGTCATCGGCTCCGACTCCCGCGCGGGCAGCGAGCGGTACGGCCACGACACCGGCGTCGAACGCTCCGACACCGCCGTGCTCCTGCACCTCGCCGGCGACCGCGACAGCGTCACCGCCGTGAGCATCCCGCGCGACCTCATGGTCCGGATCCCCGACTGCCGCCGCCCCGGCGGCGGGACGAGCGGCAAGCAGGTCAACCAGTTCAACTTCAGCTTCGCCTCCGGCGGCGCCGCGTGCACGATCCGCGTGGTGGAGAAGCTCATCGGCGTGCGCGTCGACCACCACGTCATCGCGGACTTCCAGGGCTTCAAGGAAGTCGTGGACGCCGTGGACGGCGTCGAGGTATGTCTGCCGGCGGCGGTGCATGACAAATCGGCCAAGCTTCGGCTGCCCAGGGGCCGCCAGGTGCTCGACGGAGAGCACGCGCTCGGCTACGTACGGGCACGCAAGTCCCTCGACGGCGGCAGCGACACCCAGCGCATGTCGCGGCAGCAGGAGTTCATGGCCTCGCTCGTCAACAAGGTGCAGAGCAACGGCGTGCTCTTCAACCCGATGCGCCTGGCCCCGCTGCTGGACGCGGTGACCTCCGCGCTCACCGCCAACGAGGAGTTGTCGTCGCTCACCGAGTTGTACGACCTCGTGCGCGTCGTCCGTGACGTGCCGAAAGAGCGCGTGCACTTCATGACCGTGCCACGCCGCCCGTACCGCCTGGACTCCAACCGCGACGAACTGGCGCAGCCGGCGGCGCGAGAATTGTTCGCCGCACTGCGAACCGACAGCGTGGTGCGCTTCGTCTCCGAGGGCAGGAAAGCCAAGCAGAAACCGGACTCCGGCGCGCCGTCCGTCTTCAAGGGGACAACCCCTGTGGATGACATCTGCCGATAGAGCGGATCAACGCGCACAAGGGGGGCACGGTGTATGGAGGGGATGCGCGGGATGTCCTGTTACGAGTGCGTGGAATTTGTCACGGGCGTCGCCAGTCGCCGAAAGAGGCGGCTAGTGTGAGCCGACCGGCCGCCTGACAGGCGGTCGTCGAGCGTATGGCAGGAAGACCGGCGCCGGCAGGGGGAGGCGCTGACCGAGCGATGTGAGGAACCCAAGCGACCGTGGATGGGCGAGGCCGTGGACACGCCGGCGAGGTCGACCCCGCCGATCAGTGGGTGTTCAATCCCGAGACTGGCAGCTACGAGCTGCGTCTCGACCCGCAGATCCCGGGCAGACAGGGACCCCAGCCCCACGGCCAACACGCACCGGGTCCGCACGGTCACGCCCCGCACGGGTACGGCGGTCCGCCCCAGCAGCCACAGCAGTACATTCCGCAGCAGAACGGGCAGCCCCCGCACGGCCAGGCCCCGGGCCCGCCGCATGCGCAACCGCCGCACGCGCAGCCGCACCCGGGCCCGCCCCAGCCGGGCCAGCCGCAGCCCGGCGGCCTGCACCCGGGCCAGGCACCTCCCCAGCCCGGCGGCAGGCACCAGTCCCATGCCTCTCCCGCGGAAGCCCCCGAGAGCCTCCAGGAGCCCCGGCTGCCGTCCCAGCGCCGCCGCGGCGCGGCGGGCGGCGCGGGCGGCTCCGGTGCGGGCCCGGGGCCGGACGCGGACGGGCCGCGCAGCCGCCGCCGGCCGAAGCCCCGCAAGAGCAAGAAGAAGAAGGCGCTGATCTGGGTCGCCGGCGGTCTCGCGGTCGTGCTCTTCGCGGTCGGGACCGCCGCGTTCCTCATCTACCGCAAGCTCAACGGGAACATAGACAAGGTCGAGGTCGCCGGCGAGGATCACGCGGCGGTCATCGACGGCCCCGTCAACATCCTCGTGATGGGCACGGACAAGCGCACCGGCAAGGGCAACGACGGCTACGGCGACATGAACAGCCCCGGCCACGCGGACACCACCCTGCTGTTCCACGTCTCCGAGGACCGCACCAACGCCACCGCGATGAGCATCCCGCGGGACATGATCACCGACATCCCGGACTGCAAGACCAAGCAGGAGGACGGGAGCTGGAAGACCATCCCGGGGACGTACGAGACCAAGTTCAACGAGAGCCTCGGCCAGTTCGGCCGCGACCCGGGCTGCACCTGGAAGACCGTCGAGCAACTGACCGGGCTCGACGTCAACCACTTCATCCTCGCGGACTTCAACGCCGTCAAGGACCTGTCCAGCGCGGTCGGCGGCGTCGAGGTGTGCCTCGCGGAGGACATCGACGACCCCAAGTCGAAGCTCAACCTCCCCGCCGGCCGGCACACGATCGAGGGCGAGGAGGCGCTGGCCTTCGTCCGCACCCGCTACTCGGTCGGGTTCGGCAGCGACCTGAGCCGGATCGAGCTCCAGCAGCAGTTCCTCAGCTCGCTCATCCGCAAGATGAAGTCCGGCGGCTCGCTGAGCAATCCGAAGAAGATGTACGACCTGGCCGATGCCGCCACCAAGGCGCTCACCGTCGACTCCGGCATCGGCAGCGCGAAGAAGCTCATGGACCTGGCCAACGACCTCAAGAAGGTCCCCCAGGACGAAATTACTTTCGCGACTTTGCCTGTCCTGGACAACCCTGAGGACGACGCAACGGTCCTCATGGATGAGGCCAAGGCGAAGCCGCTCTTCAAGCTGCTGGCCGCGGACAAGCCGTTCGACGGGGCGAAGAAGGGCAAGAAGGGCAAGCCGGTGAAGAAGTCGGAGCCCGGGGAGGTGAGGGTCGACGTCGTCAACGGCGGCGGGGAGTCCGGCATGGCGTCGGCCACCGCCGGGTGGCTTCTCGACGAGGGCGCGGGCTACGCCGCCGAGGCCGGCAACACCCCGGATCTCCAGCCGGAGACCCGGCTTGAGTACGGTCCTGACCAGGCCGAACAGGCCGCTCGGCTCGCCGACATGATGGGGCTGCCGAAGTCGGCCATGAAGAAGACGGGGGAGAACGCGGGGGCCGAGGGAACCATGACGCTCACGCTCGGCGAGGACTTCGCCGCGCCGGGCACCCCGGTCGAGGCGCCGGACAAGGCGCCGGACGGGGTGCAGAACGTCAAGGCCGGAGACAAGAACGTCTGTGCGAAGTGAGGCGTACGTGCGGACTGGACACCGCACGTCCGCGATCGACCAGGAGGCCCCATGCGCCGCAGCAACGTCCGCGGTAGCGGAGCAGACGGTCGCCCCGACAGAGCCGGCGAGCTCGGCTGGGACGACAGTCTGTACGAAGACGCGGGCGCGCCGGGCATGCCGCGGCAGCGTGGCTACGCGCGTCACACCGGCGACCACGGCCCGCACCACGGCGACGGCCACGAAGCACCGGACCCCGACGGCCGCCCCCGGAGCCACGCGGACGGCCCCGGCGACGGCGGACCGCCGCCGCCCCGGCGCCGCGGGATGCGCATCGCCCGCTGGTTCTTCGGCATCGTCGCCTTCCTCATACTCGGCACCGCGGCCGCGGGCTATCTCTACTACCGCGATCTGAACAACAACCTGGAGAAGGACCGCCTCAACCTCGGCAAGAACAAGCTCGACGAGAAGCAGCCCAACGCGGACGGCCAGACCCCGCTGGACATTCTGCTCCTGGGGTCCGACAGCCGGAACTCCGACGAGAACGTCCGCCTCGGCGGCTCCCGCGCCGACCGCGGCCGCAAGCCGCTCGCCGACGTGCAGATGCTGCTCCACGTCTCCGCGGACCGCAGCAACATGTCCGTCGTCTCCGTCCCGCGCGACACCCGGGTGACGATCCCCGAGTGCACCGACCCCGACGACGGCACGGTCTACCCGGAGACCACCACCGAGACGATCAACACCAGCCTCCAGCACGGCGGTCCCGGCTGCACCGTCGCCGCCTGGGAGGCCATGACCGGCGTCTCCATCGACCACTTCATGATGATCGACTTCGCCGGCGTGGTGAGCATGGCCGACGCGGTGGGCGGCGTCCCCGTCTGCGTACGGGACAACGTCTACGACGAGGACTCCGGGCTGCGCCTCGAAGAGGGCGAGACGACCATCAAGGGCGAGCAGGCGCTGCAGTGGCTGCGTACCCGGCACGGCTTCGAGGACGGCAGCGACATCGGGCGTACGCACGCGCAGCACCAGTACATGAACTCGATGGCCCGCCAGCTCAAGGAGGGCGCCAAGCTCTCCGACCCCGGCAAGCTGCGCCGCCTCGCCGAGGCGGCGACCAACGCGCTCACCGTCGACGACGGCCTGGGCGACCTGAAGAAGCTCTACGACCTCGGGAACGACATCAAGCGGGTGCCGCCCGAGCGCATCACCATGACCACCATGCCGTGGGTGCCGGACCCGCAGAACACCGCGCACGTCGTACCCAACGAGGAGGACGCGCCGCAGATCTGGTCCATGATCCGCAACGACGTCGCCTTCGACGGCAAGGACAAGCCCAAGAAGAAGAAGCCGGACGACCTCGTCGCCCAGGCCGAGCCGAAGGCGGACATCCCCGTCCTCGTCCAGAACGGCACGGGCACCACGATGTACGCCCCGGTCACCGGGCGGGCCGGCGACATCGCCGAGGCGCTCGCGGGAGACGGCTTCACCCAGGCCGCCACCGACGCCACGCCCAAGTCGCAGGCGGACACCACCATCTCGTACGCGACCGAGGAGCAGCACGCGAACGCCCTGGCGGTGGCCAAGTCGATCGGGCTGCCCGACCGGGCGGTGAAGGAGTCCAGCGGCGTCGACGGGGTGACGCTGGTGGTCGGCGCCGACTGGCGGGAGGGCGACGCCTACCCGCCGGACGCGGGCGGCGACGCCGACGGCGGCGGCGAGGAGGCGGGGCCGGAGAAGGCGCCGGAGAGCTCCAACCCGCTGGCGGGCGGCAACAAGAAGGCGTGCATGGACGTCAATCCGTCCTACACCTGGTGACGCCGCGGCCCCGCTCGCGCGTGCGGGCGGGGCCGTGCGGACGTCTGTGGGGAAGGCGGCCGGAGGTCAGCCCGCCGTGACCGCGGGGCGGCGGCTGGCGATCACCTTCTGCGCCAGCGACCGCGGGCTGGTGAGGAACCCCCAGCCCCAGGTCATGTGCATCGTGGCCAGCGCCACCGGGATCTGCAGGCGCGCGCGTACCGGAAGACCGCGCCCCGCGGGCACCGAGCCGGCCGCGATCCCCACCGCGTACGCGAGCGGAATCGCCAGCCCCAGCGGCGTCAGCGGGGTGACCAGCACACCCGCGACGATCCCGGCGAGGGCGGCGGGCGGCGCGAGATAGCGCGGGTTGATCGAGCCCTTGTGGTACCGGGCGACGACCCGGCGCCAGCGGCCGTAGTCCTTGTACTGCTTGGCCAGTGCCCGCAGGTTCGGCCGCGGCCGGTACGACACCTTCAGCTCCGGCGAGAACCAGACCGCCCCGCCTGCCGAGCGGATCCGGAAGTTCAGCTCCCAGTCCTGCGCGCGGATGAACTCCTCGTTGTACCCGCCCTGCTGCTCCAGCGCCTCCCGGCGGAAGACGCCCAGGTACACGGTGTCGGCGGGACCCGCCTCGCCGCCGGTGTGGAATGCGGCGTTGCCCACCCCGATGCGCGCGGTCATCGCCGCGGCGACGGCCTGCTCCCAGCTCGTCTCGCCCTCGGCGTGCATGATGCCGCCGACGTTCTGGGCGCCGGTCTCGGCCAGCAGCCGGACGGCGGCGGAGATGTAGCCGGGGGAGAGCATGCCGTGGCCGTCGACGCGGACGACGACGGGGTGCGAGGAGGCCGCGATGGCGGCGTTGAGCCCGGCGGGCGTACGGCCCGTGGGGTTCGGCACCGTCTGCACCCTGGTCCGGGCGCCGTCGGCGGTCTCGCTGACCAGCTCGGCGGCGATGGCGTCGGTGCCGTCCGTGGACGGGCCGAGGGCGACGACGACCTCAAGATCGCCCTCGTAGTCCTGCTCCAGGATGTGCCGCACCGCCTCACGGAGGTGCCGTTCCTCGTTGAGCACCGGCATGATCACGGAGACCGCGGGGGGAGTCGCAAAGTCGTTCATGGCGCCGCTCAGGTTACCGCGAACGGGGGATCGGGGCGTGCCCGCAGGGTGGCGTTAAGCGTACGGACGGCGTGTGCGGGGCAGGACGGCGCCTACGTCCCTACCGTGGTCGGGTCCGTGCACGTGCCACCGCCCTGCCGCGCAGGCACAGACGCGCGCGTGCCCGCAGGTGCACGCGGCAGCCGACGCCCGCACCCGAGCCCCGCGGAGGTCCCCACACCGTGCCAGCCCCGTCCGTGAAGCGCCCGCGCTGGGTTCTGCGGATCGCCACCGCACTCTCTCTCCTGCTGCTGGCCACCGGCGGGGCCGGGTACTTCATGCTCAGCTCCATCGGCTCCGGCATCCACCGGGTCGACGCCTTCGGCGGCATCTCCGACCGCCCCCGGGAGGGCCACGGGCTCAACTTCCTCGTCGCCGGCGTCGACCGGCGCGACAGTGTGAGCGAGGAGGAGCGGCGCAAGTACCGCCTCGGCGGGGAGCCGTGCAACTGTACGGACGCGCTGATGCTCGTCCACCTGTCGAAGGACCGCGAGCGCGCCAGCGTGGTCAGCATCCCCCGCGACAGCTACGTCGAGCTGCCGCCGCACACCAACCGCGCCCTCGGCGAGCGGCGCACCGCGCACGCCGCGAAGGTCAACGCCGCGTACACGCACGGCGGCCCGCCGCTGACCGTACGGGCCGTGGAGAAGCTGTCCGGGGTGCACATCGACCACTACGTGGAGATCGACTTCGCGGCGTTCATGAAGACGGTCGACGTGGTCGGGGGCGTGCAGGTGTGCACGCAGCGCCCGCTGCGCGACAAGTACTCCGGTCTCGACCTGCCCGCCGGCACCAGCAGCCTCGACGGCGGCGAGGCTCTGGCGTACGTACGCGCCCGGCATCTCGACGGCGCGTCCGACATGGGCCGGATGAAGCGCCAGCAGCGCTTCCTGGCCGCCGTGATCGACAAGCTCACCGGCACCAGCGGCCTGATGAACCCGCTGCGCTTCCGCGAGGTCGGCTCGACGCTCCTGGGCTCGGTGCGTACGGACGCGGCGCTGGACACCGGCGCCGTGTTCTCGCTGGGCAAGGCGCTGCACGGGTTCTCGCCCGGATCGTCGGAGTTCGCGACGGTGCCGGTGGCGGACATGGACTACGAGGTGCCGGGGCTCGGCGCGACGGTCAGGTGGGACGAGGAGCGGGCCCGGCGGCTCTTCGACAGGCTGCGCGAGGACAGGCCGCTCAAGGCCCGCGGGGGCCCGGACGGCCGGAAGGGGCAGGGCAAGGGGAACGGGCAGGGCAAGGCGACGCCGGTGGAGGTGCCGCCGGAACGGGTCCGGGTGCAGGTGGCGAACGGCACGCGGGAGGACGGCCTCGGCGGCCGGGTGGACCGCACGCTGGCCCGCACCGGGTTCGACACCACCGGGGTGCCCACGACGGCGGCGCGGACGGACCGCACGGTCATCAGGTACGACCCGGAGTGGGACCGCTCCGTACGCTCCCTGGCCGCCGCCCTCCCGCACGCGAAGCTGGTCCCGGACCGCGGCCACGGTGCGCTCATGACGGTCACGCTGGGCGACGACCACGAGAAGGTGCACCGGGTACGGCCCGCGGACCCGATCCTGGACGGCGCGGACGTCTGGTCGGCGGTCACGGGCGACGAAGTCCTCTGTACGTGACGCCGCTGTACATGACGCCCGCGGGGACGGCGGCGCGGCGGGCGGTCGCCTGCGCGCCCGGCGTCGGCAGCAGCGGCCCGGCGTACGGCGTCGTCCCGGGCGTGCGCGGTCGCTGACCCGGAGTGGCGTACGCCCCAGGACGCGCGCCAAGCCCCCGGCGTGCTTCGAGCCGCCCCGCCCGGCACAGGCCGGCGTCGCGGCGGCCCGCCCGGCCGGCAGTGGGCCGGCGTACCCCAACCGATCGCCGTCAGGCGGGTTCGCTGCGGGCGCGGAGGTTCTTGATCGCGCGCCGGCGGGCCAGCCGGTGGGTGCGCCGGATCTGCGCCTCCTGGCAGCGCCGCTCGTCGCGGTCCGTCTCCGGTGCGACCGCCGGCACCGGGCGCGGGCGGCCCTGGTCGTCGACCGCGGCGAAGACCAGGTACGCGCTCGCGACCTGCTTCGCCGGCGTCGACTCGTTCCACCGCTCCGCCATCACCCGCACCCCGACCTCCATCGAGGTCCGCCCGGTCCAGTTGACCTGCGCCAGGACGTGCACCAGATCACCGATGCGCACCGGCTCCAGGAACACCATCTCGTCCATGGACGCCGTCACCGCGGGCCCGCCGGAGTGCCGCCCCGCGACCGCCCCCGCCACGTCGTCGACCAGCTTCATGATCACGCCGCCGTGCACGGTGCCCAGCAGGTTCGCGTCGTTCGCCGTCATGATGGACGACAACGTGGTGCGGGAGGCCGAGGTGGGCTTCGCCTCACCCGCCGCCGGCCGTGCCTGATCGTTCATGTGTGTCACTGTATGCGGCGCGCCTCTTTGCATCAGAACCGCTACAAGCCCGGTCCGATTCGGAACCCCCCTTCAGGTCGGCCGGGCGGGCAGGGCACACTTCCCGCATGAGTGACTGGCCCGAGGGATGGACTGCAGACAGGGACCGGTACGGGCGCGGCAGCCGCTCGTCCGATCCTGAGCCGCACCGCGTCATGCCCGTCGTGGGCGGCGGCGGGGTGCCACCGCAGCGATCCCGGGGCTACGACGACGGCCACGGTGCGCACGACGACGGTTACAACGAGGGACAGGTCTATCGCAGCGGCGGCGGCGACTCCTCCGGCCCGTACGGCGACGACGGCGGCAGCCGCCAGGCCGGCGGCTACGGCAAGCCGCCGCCGAACTGGCGCAAGCGGATCAAGATCGGCGCCATCGTCGCGCTCGTCATCCTCATAGTCGTGCCGGTCGCCACGTACTTCTGGGCGGACTCCAAGCTGCGCCGCGAGGTGGACCTCAGCAAGGTCGAGGACCGCCCGGGCGGCCAGGACGGCACGAACTACCTCATCGTCGGCTCCGACAGCCGCGAGGGCATGTCCAAGGAGCGGCAGGACGAGCTGCACACCGGCTCCGTCGAGGGCAAGCGCACCGACTCGATGATGATCCTGCACACCGGTGACAACGGGAACACCATGGTCAGTCTCCCGCGCGACTGGATGGTCACCATCCCGTCCTTCACCGGCTCGGAGACCGGCAACCGCATCCCGGAGCAGACGCAGAAGATCAACGCCGCGTACGCCATCGAGGGCCCGGAACTGCTGGTCCGCACGGTCGAGTACAACACCGGCCTGAAGATCGACCACTACGCCGAGATCGGCTTCGGCGGCTTCGCCAACATCGTCGACGAACTCGGCGGCGTCGAGATGTGCTTCGACGAGGCGGTCAAGGACGAGAACTCCGGTGCCGACTTCGCGAAGGGCTGCCAGGACCTCGACGGCGCCGAGGCGCTGGCCTTCGTCCGCAACCGCTACGCGCTGCCGGGCGGCGACCTGGACCGGACGAAGAACCAGCAGAAGCTGCTGTCGAAGCTGGCCAGCGAGTCGGCGAAGTTCACGACGATCATGAACCCGTTCAAGCTCTACCCGACGATGGGCGCGGGCCTGGACTCGCTGATCGTCGACAAGGACATGAGCCTGTTCAACGTCGCCCAGATGTTCTGGGCCATGAAGGGCGTCTCGGGCGGCGACGGCAAGTCGATGAACCTGCCGGTCGTCTCCGGCGGCACCGACCCGCGGCTCGGCTCCGTGCAGAAGTGGGACGAGCCGAAGGCCAAGCAGCTCTTCGAGCAGCTCAAGAACGACGACAAGGTCACCGTCTCGGCAAACTGAGCCCTGGCGCTGGCCAACCGAGCAAATTGATCAGTCGGACGGGACCCCGGCCCGCGGTGTGCCGGGGTCCCGCCGTCGTACGCATCCGGGGGCGCGCCGCGCTCAGCGCACCACCGTGAACGCGTCCGCCGTCCGCGGCGGGCGCTGCCGCGGCGGGGCCGCCGCGTGGCCCACGGCCACCGAACCCATCGGGTCCCAGTCCGCCGGCAGGTCCAGCACCTCGCGGACCACGTCCCGGCAGAACATCGTGGACGACACCCACGCCGAGCCCAGCCCCTCGCCGGCCAGCGCGACGAGGAAGTTCTGCACCCCGGCCCCGGTGGCGACGACGAACATCTCCCGCTCGGCGGCGTTGCGCCGGTCGTCGGGGTAGGTGTGCGAGCCGTCCATCACCAGGCAGGGCACCACCAGGTACGGGGCGTTGCGCAGCACGTCCCCGCGGCGGATCCGCTTGGCGATGGACTCCTCCGTGAAGCTGCTCAGCTCCCGCAGGTCGCGGATCCACGCCTCGCGCATCGCGTCCAGCAGCTCCGTGCGCGCCTCCTGCGACTCCAGCAGCACGAACCGCCACGGCGTCGTGTGGTGCGGCGCCGGGGCCGTCACCGCGGCGGCCACGGCCCGCCGCACCGCCGCCGGGTCCACCGGCTCGGCGGTGAACTCGCGCACCGTCCGCCGCTGTGTCACCGCCTCGCGGACCGCCTCCGAGGTGCCGAGGCGGAACATGTCCTCGGCCGGCTCCCGCACCAGCGCCCGCGCGTCCGGCCCGTCGTCCTCGCCGACCGGGGCGACGAGCTGCGGCAGCCCGCTGAGCACCGCGACCGGCAGCCCGTCGGCCTTGCCCTTGACCAGCTCGCCGGCGGCGGCCAGTTCGTCGGCGGCGGCGACGATCGTGCCCTCCAGGGCGTTGCCGTACGTGTCCGGGGCGCCCCGCAGGTCGTCCAGCACCCGGACGCCGGCGGCGCCGATGGCGACGTCCGTGACGCCGTTGCGCCAGGGGCGGCCGAAGGTGTCGGTGACCAGGACGCCGACGTTGACGCCGAGGGCCGTGCGCAGGCCGGCGCGGAGCGCGCGGGCGGAGGCGTCGGAGTCCTCGGGGAGCAACAGGACGGTGCCGGCGGGGGTGTTGGAGGCGTCCACGCCGGCGGCGGCCATCACCAGGCCGTGCCGGGTCTCGACGATGCGCAGCGGGCCGCGGCGGGCGACGAGGCGTACGGCCTCCTCGTCGATGGCGGCCTCTCGGTCGCCGGGCACGGCGGTCGGCCGGACCCGGCCCTCGGCCTTGCTGACGATCTTGGAGGTGACGATGAGGATGTCGCCGTCGGCGAGCGGGGGTCCTGCGAGGCCGGGCGCGGCGGCGGCGACGAGCTTGGCGAGGTCGTCGCCGGGGCGGACCTCGGGGATGCCGGGCAGGGCTCGTACGCGGAACTCCGGGGCCCCCGCCTCCCCCGCGGCCACCGCCGTGGCGGTCTCCGCGCCGGTCTCCGTGCCCGTACCCGGGTCCGCCGTCATGCCCGTACCTCCTGAGCCAGCTCCAGCGCCGCCGCGGCCATCCGCGCCGTCGCGTCCGTGTCCCGCATCATCAGCGGCACCGCCCGGCAGCGGATCCCGGCGGCCTCCACCGCCGGCACCGCCGCCGCGTCAACCTCGTCGACCAGCCAGCCGTCGATGAGCCCGGACCCGTAGTGCAGCGCGACCGCCTCGGCGCTGGACTCGACGCCGACCGCGGCCAGCACCTTGTCCGCCATGCCGCGCACCGGGGCGCCGCCGACGATGGGGGACAGGCCCACGACGGGCACGTCGGCGTCGGCGATGGCCTCGCGGATGCCCGGCACGGCGAGGATCGTGCCGATGCTGACGACGGGGTTGGACGGCGGGAAGAGCACCACGTCGGCCTCGCCGATGGCCTCCAGCACTCCGGGCGCCGGCTTGGCCTGCTCGGCGCCGACGGGCACCACGGCGAGCGCGGGCACGGAGGCGCGCAGCCGCACCCAGTACTCCTGGAAGTGGATCGCCTTGCGTTCGCCGTCCAACTCGACGGCGACGTGCGTCTCGACCCGGTCATCGGTCATCGGCACCAGCCGCACGCCCGGCCGCCAGCGGTCGCACAGCGCCTCGGTGACGGCGCTGAGCGGGAAGCCGGCGCCGAGCATCTGGGTGCGCACGATGTGGGTGGCGAAGTCGCGGTCCCCGAGCCCGAACCAGCCGGGCCCGACGCCGTAGGCCGCCAGCTCCTCCTTGACGGCGAACGTCTCGCCGGCGCGCCCCCAGCCCTGCTCCTCGTGGATGCCGCCGCCGAGCGTGTACATCACGGTGTCCAGGTCGGGGCAGACCTTGAGGCCGAACAGGTGGATGTCGTCGCCGGTGTTGCCGACGACGGTGACGTCCGCGTCCGGCACTGCCTGCTTCAGGCCGCGGAGGAACCGGGCGCCGCCGATCCCGCCGGCCAGTACAACGATGCGCATGGCGCCCAGTCTTGCAGGCCGGGCTCAGCGGCGGGCGGGCTCGTGCCTCCGGCGGGCGGCGCAGCAGGCGACTGCTGTTCGGGCGGGACGGTCCTCGTGCATCGGCATCTCGGTGAGGGCGGGGAAGTAGACGTGCAGGCTCACGGCGGGCGTCAGCGCGTCGTTGACGACTTCGTGGACGTACCCCGGCGCGAAGACGCGTTGCGCGCCCGGCGTGAGGGTGCGCGCGGTGTGGTTCGCGCGCTCCGTCAACTCCCCTTCCAGCACGGTGAGTACGCCGGAGGAAGGGCCGTGGCCATGCGCCCCGCTGCGCTGTCCCGGCAGCCAGCTCAGCAGCCACACCTCGTAGCCGGGACCGGTGCGCAGCCGGTGGTACCAGCGGGTGACGGGGTCGTAGCCGACGAGCGGCGCCCAGGTGTCCCGGTCGGCGGCGAGCGCGCGGGCGAGGCCGGCGAAGTCGGCGACCGTGACGGGGTGGGCGGGCGCGGGCGGGAGGAGGTGGGGGAAGGCGAGCGGGTCGCCGCCGATCTGGATGTCGCTGAGCATGGGGCCCGGGAGTCCTTGGCGTGTGTGGTGCGCGAGGAGTGCGGAGAGTGGCGAAGGGATGGCCTGCGGGGCAGGCAGCAGGGAGCGGAGCTGGAGCCTCAGCGGCTACAACAGCTCGGACACTCCTCGCTCGGCCGGTACGGCCACGGGTCCGACATGCGCATCAGCAGAGCGGATCCGGGGGGTGGTTGTCAACTGGATGTCCGGGTTGACCGCAAGGATTCACACCTTCCGGTTGCCGGGCGTGGCGAAAGGTTTATTCACCCCGTTGTACGGAGAGACGGCGACCAACCGCAGGGCGACCATAGGGCCGGGGTGCCGTTGTGCATCCGTGACGCGACTGTGATCTTCTTCGCTTTGCCGGGCGGGCCGCAACGGCGCCGTAGCCCCGATCGTCTCCCCCGGTAGGGGTGCCTGCCGGGATCGCGGTCTATCGGACTGTCATGGTCTTGGCCGATATGAACACTATTCACGAGGGCTTGGTGCCGCAGGGTGAATAAGAGGTCCAATAGCAGATCCCGGCTTGACTGTGCCAGAGCGGCGTACCTGTAATTTCACACGTGTCCGTTCAGGCGATTCAGTAACGGCAACATCACGGGGAAGCAAAGACGAGGGGCGCACATGACCGAGCTGTTCCAGCAGGTGCTGGTCGAGGAGGCGGACGAGGAGCTCGGGTGGCAGGAGCGCGCGCTGTGCGCCCAGACCGATCCCGAGTCCTTCTTCCCGGAGAAGGGCGGATCCACACGCGAGGCCAAGAAGGTCTGCCTCGCCTGCGAAGTCCGGTCCGAGTGCCTGGAGTACGCCCTCGCCAACGACGAGCGCTTCGGCATCTGGGGCGGCCTGTCCGAACGGGAGCGGCGCCGGCTGAAGAAGGCGGCCCTCTAGCCGGTGTGGCCGGTGCCGTAGCGGGCGCTGTCACCGGCGGCGCAGCCGCGCGCCGGGCGGGCCCGGCGCGGCGAGCGCGGCGCCACGGGAATCGCGCGGGCGTGCGCCCGGCGCCCGTACGGAGTACGTGACCTCGGCGGAACCCCGCGGTGGCCCGGGGATCGTCCGCCAAGTCGCCCTGTGACGGAGGGACCCTCTAGTGTGGGGCACCGTCCACGACAGCCGCCACATTCCCGGGAGGTGACCCGGACTCCACCAGGGGTCCGCACCTCGATGTCCGAGCACAGCAACGCTGACTACGCGGCCGGCTACCCGGCCGCCGCAGCCGACGCGGCAGGCCGGCCCGGGACGACCGCGGCCGCCCCCGGCGGCGGCACTCCCGCCTTCCCGCGGCACGTCGTCACCGCCGTGCTCGTCTCACACGACGGCGAGCGGTGGCTGCCCGACGCGCTCGCCGCGCTCACGGCGCAGGAGCGCCCCGTGCAGAGCGTCATCGCCGCCGACACCGGCAGCGCCGACGGCTCCGCCCGCATCCTCACCGAAGCCCTCGGCGCCGAGCGCGTGCTCCACCTCGCCCGCCGCACCGGCTTCGGCACCGCCGCCGCCGAGGCCGCCCGCACCGCGGGCGTCCTCACCCCCGACCAACTGCCGTACCTGCGCCGTCCCAGCGGCTGGGACCCCGTCAGCCGCAGTTGGCGCGACGACGCGTACGACATGCCGGAGCTCCCGCACGGCGAGCCCGTCCAGTGGCTCTGGCTGCTGCATGACGACTGCGCCGCCGAGCCCGACGCGCTCGCCGCCATGCTCCGCCTCGCCGAAGACATGCCCTCCGCCGCGATCATCGGCCCCAAGCTGCGGAGCTGGTACGACCGCAGGCAGTTGCTGGAGGCCGGCGTCTCCCTCGCCCACAGCGGCCGCCGCTGGACCGGCATCGACCGCCGCGAGCAGGACCAGGGCCAGCACGACGGCATCCGCGACGTGCTCTCCGTCTCCACCGCCGGCATGCTCATCCGCCGCGACGTCTTCGACCAACTCGGCGGCTTCGACGCCCGGCTGCCCCTCATGCGCGACGACGTCGACCTGTGCTGGCGCGCCCACAAGGCCGGCCACCGGGTCGTCGTCCAGCCCGACGCCGTCATGCGGCACGCCGAGGCCGCCGCCCGCGAGCGGCGCTCCATCGACTGCATCGGCCGCTCCGAGCGCACGTCCGCGAGCCCGCACCGCGTCGACAAGGCCGGCGCCGCCTACACCCTTCTCGTCAACTCCAGCACCGCGGCCCTGCCGTACATCGCCTTCCGGCTCGTCCTCGGCACCCTGCTGCGCACGCTGGCGTACCTCGTCGGCAAGGTCCCGCGGCAGGCCCTCGACGAAGTCGCGGGACTCGGCGCCGTGCTGCTGCGCCCGCACCGCATCGCCGCCGCCCGCCGCAGGCGCGGCAAGCCCGCCGTGCCGCCCGGCGACCTCAAGCCCCTCTTCCCCGGCCGCGGCGCGACCGTACGCGCCACCGTCGAGCAGGTGCTCAGCAACTTCAGCGGCCGCTCCGAGCCCGAGCTGTCCGGCGGCGGCCGGCACGGCGGCGCCGTCGAGTCCGGCCCGGGGGACGACGATGCCGACTTTCTCGAAGTCGAGCAGTTCGCCCGGCTGAAGCGGGTGGCACGCAAGCCGGGCCCGGTGCTCTTCGCCGTCCTGCTGCTCGTCGCCCTCATCGCCTGCCGCGAGCTGATCGGCGGCGGCGCCCTCATCGGCGGCGCGCTCCTGCCCGCCCCCGCCGACGCCGGCGACCTCTGGTCGTCGTACGCCGACTCCTGGCACCCCGTCGGCACCGGCGGCACCCAGGACGCACCGCCCTACCTGGCGTTCCTCGCCGGTCTCGGCACCGTCCTGTTCGGCAGCACCAACGCCGCGCTGACCCTGCTGCTCGTCTGCTCCGTGCCGCTGGCCGGCTTCACCGCGTACTTCGCCTCCCGGCCGCTCGTCAGCTCCCGGCTGCTGCGCGCCTGGGGCAGCGTCGCGTACGCCTTCCTGCCGGCCGCCACCGGCGCGCTCGCCGCCGGCCGCATCGGTACCGCGGTGCTCGCCGTGCTGCTGCCGCTCCTCGCCCGCGCTGCCGTCGCCGCGAGCGGGCTGCGCGGCCGGGCGAGCTGGCGCGGCGCCTGGGCGTACGCGCTGCTGCTGACCGTCACCACCGCCTTCACCCCCGTCGTCTGGCCGCTGGCCGCTCTCCTGGCCGCCGCGCTGGTCGCCTGGACCGTCGTGCGCGGCCGGAACCCCGTCGGGCCCGTCCTGCGTCAACTGGCCGTCCTGGTGACCCCCGTGGTGCTGCTGGCGCCCTGGTCACTCGATCTGCTGACGGCACCGTCCGGCTTCTTCACCGAGGCCGGACTGGAGACCGCCACCGACGACGTGACCCCGCTCGGCCTGCTGCTCGCCTCGCCCGGCGGCCCCAACGCGGGCGGCGGCCTGCTGCTCGCCGGCGTCGTGCTCGCCGCGCTGGCCGCCCTGCTGCGCTCCGACCGGCGGCTGCCGGTGGGTGCCGCGTGGGCCGTCGCCGCCGTCGCCGGGCTGCTCGCCGCGGCCGGCGCGGGCGACGGCTGGACCGGGCCGCAGACGCTCGTCTACGGGATCGCTCTGCTGGTCGCCGCCGTCATCGGCGCCGACGGCGCCCGTCACCGCGTCGCCGAGCAGTCCTTCGGCTGGCGGCAGCCGGCCGCGGTGCTCGTCGCCGTCGCCTGCGCCGTGGGCCCGCTGGTGCTCGCCGTCGGCTGGATGTGGCGCGGGGCCGACGGGCCGTTGGAGCGCGGCGGCGCCGACCAGGTGCCGGCGTTCGTCGCGGAGGAGAGCCGCACGCCGGACCAGCCGCGCACGCTGGTCGTCGGCGGGTCGGTCGGCCAGGTCGAGTACATGCTCGTACGGGGCGCGGGCACCCGCCTCGGCGACGCCGAGCTGGCCGCGGCCGACGGCGGCAACTCCCGCCTCTCCGGGACCGTCTCCGGGCTCGTGGCCGGCTCCGGCGCCGACCAGTCGGCGGAGCTGGGCGCGTACGCCGTGCGCTACGTCCTCGTACGCAACGACGCCCCGCGCACCTTCGGCCGCGTGCTGGACGCCACCCCTGGGCTGACCCGGCTCAGCCAGCAGGACGGCGGCGCGCTCTGGCGCGTCGACGCGCGGGTCTCGCGCGCGACCGTCGTCGCGGGCGACGACGAGGCGAAGGGGGCCGCCGAGCCGGTGCCCGTGGCCGCCGGGCCGGTCGAGGTGCACACGGACCTCAAGGAGGGCCCCGAGGGCCGCGTGCTGCGCCTCGCGGACGCGGCGAGCGCCGGGTGGCAGGCCACTCTGGACGGCGAGCCGCTGGAGGGCACCACGGTCGACGGCTGGGCGCAGGGCTTCGAACTGCCCGCGGGCGGCGGGCGGCTGGACGTCACGTACGACACCGCCGTGACGCACACGGCGTGGACCTGGGCGCGCGGCGCGGCGCTGCTCGTCGTGCTGGTGCTGGCGCTGCCCGGGCGGCGGCGCGACGTGGACGACGACCTGCCGGAGGCGGCCGCGCCTGCCATCCCGGCGCAGGCGCTGGAGGGCGACGGGCGGCGCGCACGGCGGCTGCGGGCGCAGGCCGCCGCGGCGGAGGCCGGGGGCGCCGGGGCACCGGAGGGCGCGGGCGCGCCTGGTGGCGTGCCCGAGGCGCCGCCGATGCCGCCGGCTCCGCCCGGTTCACCCGGGGCGACCGGTTCGCCCGACGAGCAGCCGGCCTGGGCCGCGGCGCCGGTGGCCGGTGCTGGCCAGGCGGAGCAGGGCTACGGGGACACGGCGGTCGCCGACCCGTACGCGGCCCCGCCCCAGGGCTACGAGTGGGACGGCACCGGCTACGGCGGGCAGTACGGCGGGACGTCGTACGAGGCGCCCTATGAGCCGCAGTACGACGCCGGCGCGTACGAGGGCGAACAGCGGCCCGGCGCCCCCGCGGTGCCGCCGCAGGGCGGCCAGGGCTACGGCGACGGCGAGCAGGACCCGTACGGCGCGGGGCAGTACTCCGGCCCGTACTACGACCAACGGAACTACGGCGCGGGCGCCGAGCGGGACGGGAGCGACAACGCGTGAAGACCGGCCCCCTCTCCCTGATCGCCGCCGCGGCGGCACTCGCCGTCACCGCGGGCGTCGCCACCCTCACCGTCCCGGGCGACGAGGACGACGCCGGCAAGGCCGCGCCCGCCGCGGCGCGCATCGCCGTCGAGCGCTCCACCCTGCTGTGCCCGCAGCCGGGCGACACCGAGGTCGGCGAGACGACGTACACCTCCTTCGTGCCCGGCGGCGAGGGCGACGAAGGAAGCGCCGAACTGCTTCCCGCCGCAACGGAGTCCGAAGCCGCGGACGAACAAGAGAAGAAGGACGACGGCGGCGGTAAGGGCGACGAACAGAAGAAGGACGACGCCCCCGACCCCGTCGCCCCCCTGAAGCGCGCCGGCACTCCCGCGGAGGCCACCACCGACGAGGCCGAGGCCCCCGCGCTCGTCGGCACCGCCGAGGGCGACTTCGCCCCCGGCTGGAGCGTGCAGCAGACGACCCTCGTCACCGCGGGCGACGGCCGCGGCCTGTCCGGCGCGCGCTGCACTGCCCCGGACAGCGAGTTCTGGTTCGCCGGCGCCAGCACGATCGACGAGCGCCGCGACTACGTCCAGCTCACCAACCCCGACGACGAGGCCGCCGTCGTCGACCTTCAGTTGTTCGACAAGGACGGCCCGGTCGAGAGCGAGACGGGCAACGGCATCCAGGTCCCGGCCCGCTCCAGCGTCTCGGTGCTGCTCTCCACGGTCGCCGAGGAGCCGTCGATCAACGTCGCGGTGCACGTCGCCGTGCGCTCCGGGCGCGTCGGCGCCGCCGTGCACGTCGCCGACGAGCAGGTCGGCGGCGACTGGCTCCAGCCCGTCTCCGAACCCGCGCCCGGCGCGGTCCTCCCCGGCATCCCCGGCGACGCCACCTCCGTGCGCCTCGTCGTCTACGTCCCGGGCGAGGACGACGCCGACCTCGCCGTGAAGCTCGCCGGGCCCAACGGCTCGATCACCCCCGCCGGGTACGAGTCGGTGCACGCCAAGAGCGGCATGACGACGGCGATCGACATGCAGAAACTCACCCAGGGCGAGGTGGGTTCGCTGATCCTGGAGCCGGAGGACGGCAGCGATGCACCCATCGTCGCGGCCCTGCGGGTGACCCGCGGCAAGAACACCGAGCAGGAGATGGCGTTCATCCCCTCCGCCGCGCCGGTCGAGGAGCGCACCACCGCCTCGGGGAACTGGCCGAAGGCCGCGAGCCTGTCGCTCGCCGCGCCGGGCAAGGCCGTCGAGGTCAAGGTCACCGCGTCGCCGGGCAGCGAGGGCGGTGAGCCGGCGGAGGAGACGTACACGGTCAAGCCGCGCACCACGCTGACCGTCGAGCCGCCGAAGACGTCCGGCACCGAGGGCACCTTCGCGCTCACCGTCGAGCGCGTCTCGGGCGGCGAGCTCTACGCCTCGCGCACGCTGGAGACGAAGGAGAGCGGCATCCCGATGTTCACGATCCAGACCCTCCCCGACGACAACGGGATGGTCGAAGTCCCGGACGCCGAGCAGGACCTGGGCGTCCTCACGGACTGACGTACGGTGCCGCCGTCAGTCCTGGCCGTAGTGCGGATCGACCGACTCCGGGGCGACGCCGAGGAGTTCCGCGACCTGTTCGACGATCACCTCGTGCACCAGCAGCGCGCGCTCGTCGCGGTTCTTCGTACGGATCTCGACGGGGCGGCGGTAGACGACGATGCGGTCCGGGCCCCCGCCGCCCGTGACGAGCCGGCCGAGCGGCACCCCGCCGTCGTCCTCCCAGCCGGCCGGGCCGTTGCCGCCGCCGGGGACGTCGAGGACGGCGAACTCGACGCCGGCGAGCTGCGGCCAGCGGCGTTCCAGCCGGGTGGCGGACTCGTGCACCAGGTCGACGAAGGCGTCCGAGCGGCTGACCGCCAGCGGCACCTGCGGCGGCGCCACGGGGCCCCGCATGCCGCGGCCGTGGCGGTCGCGGGTGCGGCCGCGCGGGCGCGGCGGGGGCCCTGGCGGCGGCGCCGGTCGTTCTGTGTGCTCCATCACCGATGAGCGTAGCCCGCGCCGGGCCCGCCGCAGACCATCCCGGGGCAACCCCGGGAATGTCGCGAAGTGAACGGTCGGCACAGGAATCGGCTCGCAGATGAACGGGCCGAAGTCCGCCGAAACCGGTTGGATTGACATGATTTGCAGCCAGGACTGATCACTTGCAACGTCGTAGCCACCGCCGATGTGACCGACGTCGCAGGTCAACTCGGCCATACGCGACCGGCTTCGCGCCGGACGACGGGCGACACGGGTGGGTGACGCGATGGTGAGTCGTCGCGGCCCGCTCAGGAGTGCGGTACCGTCCAACGTCGTGAGCCCTGTACGTCGCTGTTCGCGCACCGCATGCGGCCGAGCCGCCGTCGCGACGCTCACCTACGTCTACGCCGACTCCACCGCCGTCCTCGGCCCCCTCGCGACGTACGCCGAGCCCCACTGTTACGACCTGTGCACGGAGCACTCCGAGCGGCTCACGGCCCCGCGCGGCTGGGAGGTCGTCCGGCTCGCGATCCCCTCGGGCCCCGCGCGGCCCAGCAGCGACGACCTGGAGGCCCTGGCCAACGCCGTACGCGAAGCGGCCCGCCCGCCCCGCGCGGCGGCGGACCGGGACGGGATGGTCGCTCCGCGCGCCGTGGCCCCCGGCGGCCGGGACGCCGACCCCATGGAGGTCGCGCGCCGCGCCCACCTGCGGGTGCTCCGCTCCCCCGAAGGCTGACGCCGCCCGCCTCACCGACGGCCCGCCGGGCTGCTCCCGCACGGCCCCTCGCCGGCCCGGCCCCGGACGGCGTGTGTCCGCCCCATCGCGTACTGTGCAAGCCTCAGCAGCGTGCGAAGGGCGGAGAACCGTGACCGATCTCTCGACGATCGTGAAGGCGTACGACGTGCGCGGCGTCTTCCCCGAGCAGCTCGACGAGCCGCTCGTCGAGCTCTTCGGCGCCGCCTTCACCGAGACCACCGGCGCCGGCAAGATCGTCGTCGGCCATGACATGCGCCCCTCGTCGCCCGCGCTGGCCGCCGCCTTCGCGCGCGGCGCCGTCGCCCGCGGGGCGGACGCCGTCCTCATCGGCCTGTGCTCCACGGACCAGCTCTACTTCGCCAGCGGCCATCTCGGCCTGCCCGGTGCCATGTTCACCGCGAGCCACAACCCCGCGCGGTACAACGGCATCAAGATGTGCCGCGCCGGCGCCGCCCCTGTCGGCCAGGACACCGGGCTCGCCGGGATCCGCGCCAAGGTCGAGCGGTGGCAGGCAGAAGGGGCGCCCGCCCCGGTCGCGAAGCCAGGCAGCGTCACGGAGACCGACCTCCTCGCCGACTACGCGGCCCATCTGCGCTCCCTGGTCGACCTCGGCGCCATCCGGCCGCTGAAGGTCGTCGTCGACGCCGGCAACGGGATGGCGGGCCACACCGTGCCAAGCGTCTTCGAACCGCTGCCCGTCGACGTCGTCCCCATGTACTTCGAGCTGGACGGCACCTTCCCCAACCACGAGGCCAACCCGCTCGATCCGAAGAACATCGTCGACCTCCAGGCCGAGGTCCGCAGGACCGGCGCCGACGCCGGCCTCGCCTTCGACGGGGACGCCGACCGCTGCTTCGTCGTCGACGAGAAGGGCGACCCGGTCCCGCCGTCCGCGATCACCGCGCTGGTCGCCGCGCGCGAGCTGGAGCGCAACGGCGGCGGCACGATCATCCACAACCTCATCACCTCCTGGACCGTGCCCGAGGTCGTCAAGGAGCAGGGCGGCACGCCCGTGCGCACCCGCGTCGGCCACTCCTTCATCAAGGAGGAGATGGCCAAGACCGGCGCCATCTTCGGCGGCGAGCACTCCGCGCACTACTACTTCCGCGACTTCTGGAACGCCGACACCGGCATGCTCGCCGCGCTCCACGTCCTCGCCGCCCTCGGCGGCCAGGACGGCCCGCTGTCTCAGCTCGTCGCCGCCTACGACCGGTACGCGGCCTCCGGCGAGATCAACAGCACCGTCGACGACCAGGACGCCCGGCTCGCGGCGGTCAGGGCCGCGTACGCCGGCCGCGAGGGCGTCACGATCGACGAGCTGGACGGGCTGACGGTCACCGGCGACGGCTGGTGGTTCAACCTGCGGGCGTCCAACACCGAGCCGCTGCTGCGGCTGAACGTGGAGGCGGGCGACGCGGAGACGATGGCGCGGGTTCGCGACGAGGCGCTGGCGCTGGTACGCGGCTGAGGCGGCGGGCTCGCCGCACGCGGGCCGGTAAGGGGCAGCGCCCCAGGGCGTACGGCCCTTACCCCCGCCGATACGGCCCTCACCGCCGCCCGTACGCCGGCCGCCCCCGCGCCCGTCCACAGGGCCCGCCCGCGCGCAGGCGGCCCCGTACGCCCGGCGGTAGGCTGGCGCCTGCCGCTCGTACGCACAGCCGAGCCCAGCACCGCAGCAGCCAGCCGAAGGGGACGTACATGCCGGTCGACGCCAGCCTCCTGGAGATCCTCGCCTGCCCGGCGTGCCACGCCCCGCTGCGCGAGAGCAAGGACGGCGCGGCCGGCGGCGCCTCCGACGCCCCCGGCGAGCCCGAGCTGCAGTGCACCTCCGACACCTGCGGCCTCGTCTATCCCGTACGCGACGAAATCCCCGTCCTGCTCGTGGACGAAGCCCGCCGCCCCGCCTAGGCCCCCGCCATGCTCGACGAGTCGCTGCTCGACGACCCCGGGGAACTCGCCCGCGCCGACGCCCGCGGCCTGCTGCGCAGCGCCGCCCAGGCCGGCGCCCAGATGCGCATCGCCGCCCGCCAGGCCGCCGAGTCCGACCTCGCCCGGGTCCGGCCCGACGGCCGCCCCCGCGTGGTGCTCGTCGCCGCCCCGGGACCCGTCGCGAACACCACCGCCGACCTGCTGCGCGCGCTGACGGCGGGCGCCAGCCCCGTCACCGCCCTGCGCCCCACCGGCGCCCGCCCCGAGCCCAGCGCCCTGAACTGGACGCTGCCCGGCTGGGCCGGACCGTACGACCTGCTGCTCATCGCCACCGACTACGGCCGCGAGCCGGGCCTCACCGCGCTCGTCGAGCAGGCGTACCGGCGCGGCTGCACCGTCGCCGCCGTCGCCCCCCGTACCTCCGCGGTCACCGAGATCGTCACCTCCCGCGGCCTCGCGATGCCGCTGCTGCGCGCCCCCGGCGAGCAGATCGAGACCGGCGGCCTGTGGCCGCTGCTCACCCCGCTGCTCGCGCTCGCCGACCGCATCGACCTGATCGACGCCCCCGACGACGCCCTCTCCCGGGCCGCCGACCGCCTCGACATCGTCGCCGAGCGCTGCGGTCCCGCCATCGAGACGTACGCGAACCCCGCCAAGACGCTCGCCGCCGAGCTGGCCGAGTCGCTGCCGCTGCTGTGGAGCGAGGGCCCCCTCGCGGGCGTCGCCGCACGCTACTTCGCCCGCCAACTGGCCGCCGTCGCCGGCCGCCCCGCGCTGCCCGCGACGCTGCCCGACGCGCTCGCCGCCCATGGCATGCTGCTGTCCGGGGCCTTCACCTCCGGCGCCGACCCCGACGACATCTTCCGCGACCGCGTCGAGGAGCCCGCCGCGCTCCGCGCCCGCATCGTCCTGCTGCACGACGAGTCCGCCGACACCGCCCGCACCCCCCGGGAGGCCGCCCCCGCGGCCCGCGAGCTGGCCTCCGCCCAGGGCACCCCCGTCAGCGAGCTGGAACCGTCGGACGGCGATCCCCTGGAGGCCGCGGGCGAGCTGATCGCCACCGCCGATTTCACCGCCGTTTACCTCGCCCTGGCTGCAGGTTCCGCCTGACTCGTACCAAGATGGCCGTATGGATCGCCTGAACAACACCGTCCGCCCGTACGCCTGGGGCTCCACCACCGCCATCCCCGAGCTGCTCGGCACCGACCCGACCGACGAGCCGCAGGCCGAGCTGTGGATGGGCGCCCACCCCGGCGCGCCCTCCCGCCTCGACCGCGGCGCCGGACCCGTCCCCCTGGACCAGGTGATCCACGGCGACCCCGAAGGCGAGCTGGGCGCGGCGACGGTGGCGCGCTTCGGGCCCCGGCTGCCGTTCCTCCTCAAGGTGCTCGCCGCCGCCGCCCCGCTCTCCCTCCAGGTCCACCCCGACCTCGCCCAGGCCCGCGTCGGCTACCTCGACGAGGAGGAGCGCGGCGTCCCCGCCGACGCCCCCGAGCGCAACTACAAGGACGCCAACCACAAGCCCGAGCTGATCTGCGCCCTCACCCTCTTCGAGGGCCTGTGCGGCTTCCGCCCGCCCGCGGACGCCGCCGGCCTGCTCGACGGCCTCGGCGTCGACGGCCTCAAGCCGTACGCCGACGCCCTGCGCGCACAGCCCCAGGAGGACGCGCTGCGCGAGGTGTTCGCCGGCATACTGCGTGCGGACCGCGACGAGCTGGCGGCCACCGTCGAGGCCGCGGGCCGGGCGGCGGAGAAGCTGGGCACCACCGACAGCCCGTACGCCGCCGACTACGCCGCCTACGGCGCCCTGGCCCGCTCGTGGCCCGGCGACCCCGGCGTCGTCGCCGCCTTCCTGCTCAACGTCATCAGGCTGCAGCCCGGCGAGGCGCTCTTCCTCGGCGCCGGTGTCCCGCACGCCTACCTCGACGGCGTCGGCGTCGAGCTCATGGCCAACTCCGACAACGTGCTGCGCTGCGGCCTCACCCCCAAGCACGTGGACGTGCCGGAGCTGCTGAAGATCGTCTCGTTCACCCCCGGCGTCCCCGAGGTGCTGCGGGCCGGCCCCGACGGCCGCTACGCCGTCCCCGTCGACGACTTCCGCCTCCACCGCCACGACCTCGACGACGGCCCCGTCACCGTCGCCCAGACGGAGGGCGCGGGCCCGCAGATCCTGCTGTGCACCGACGGCAGCGCCGAGCTGACCAACGCCGCCGGCGAGCACCTGGCCCTGCACCGCGGCGAGTCGGCCTTCGTACCGGCCGCCGACGGCACGCTGCACGCCACCGGTTCCGGCACGCTCTTCCGCGCCACTACGGGCAACTGACCGCCGCCGACCGGATTTGCGCGCTCCGCCGCGGGTTGTCCACAGCCGCGGCCGGCAGGGCTTGCGCCCACCGGCCGCGGTGCTGACAGAATGTGCCGCCGTGAAGGGCGCGGCCTCCCGCCGCGCCCCGCGGAGGCAGACGGAAGGGAACCGGCGGCACATGGCTGCAGGCGGCGGTACGAAGGCGATCCTCGCGGCGCTCGGCGCCAACTTGTCGATCGCGGTCGCGAAGTTCGTGGCATGGGCCTTCAGCGGCTCGTCCTCCATGCTCGCCGAGGCCGTGCACTCCCTGGCCGACTCCGGCAACCAGGCGCTGCTGCTGCTCGGCGGCAAGCGCGCCAAGCGCGCCGCCACGAAGGAACACCCCTTCGGCTACGGCCGCGAGAGGTACGTCTACGCGTTCCTCGTCTCCATCGTCCTCTTCACGGTCGGCGGCCTCTTCGCGATCTACGAGGGCTATCACAAGATCCAGGACCCGCACGAGATCGACCACTGGTACTGGCCGGTGGGCGTCCTCGTCTTCGCGATCATCGCGGAGACCTTCTCCTTCCGCACCGCCATCAAGGAGTCCAACGAGGTACGGGGCAGCCAGGGCTGGTGGCAGTTCATCCGCCGCGCCAAGGCCCCCGAACTGCCCGTGGTGCTGCTGGAGGACCTCGGCGCGCTCGTCGGCCTGGTCCTGGCGCTCCTCGGCGTCGGCGTCGCCCTCGCCACCGGCGACGGCGTCTGGGACGGCGTCGGCACCGTGTGCATCGGCGTCCTGCTGCTGATCATCGCCGTCATACTCGCCATCGAGACCAAGAGCCTCCTCCTCGGCGAGGGCGCCAGCGAGGCCGACGTCGCGGCCATCAGCACCGCACTCGTCGACGGCGACGCCGTCACCCAGGTCATCCACCTCAAGACCCTCTACCTCGGCCCGGACGAGCTGCTGGTCGCCGCGAAGATCGCGGTGCAGCACGACGACACCGCGGGCGAGGTGGCGCGCGCCATCGACGCCGCGGAGTCGCGGGTACGGGAGGCGGTGCCGGTGGCGAGGATGATCTACCTGGAGCCGGACATCGCCCGCACACAGGCGGACAAGTAACGAGACCCGGGACCGGCGCGCAGCGACCGCCGCACCCCCACCCGGGCCGGCCGTCTCACCGACTGTCCGGTCCGCGGGATGGCCAGTTCCCGTTGTCCACATGCCCGCGCGGCGAGGGCGGCCTGCGGTAGATTCGTGGGGCAGAGCCAGACGTCGCTGCTGATGGCGATCGGGTGGCCCGCCAGCGGGCCGGCCGAGGGGGAGAGAGGGCCTCCGGCGGACTGAGCCGCAGAGGGACCGGTGTGTCCGTACGCGTGCGTGCGCATGCGCGCCGCGCGCACGTCCCGTCTGCGCTCAGGGAATCCGACCACCCTCAAGGAGTTGCGACGTGACTTCCACGACCACCGCCACGAGCCCGGACTTCAAGGTCGCCGACCTGTCCCTGGCCGCCTTCGGCCGCAAGGAGATCCAGCTCGCCGAGCACGAGATGCCCGGCCTCATGGCCCTCCGCAAGGAGTACGCCGAGGCCCAGCCGCTCGCCGGCGCCCGCGTCACCGGCTCGCTCCACATGACCGTGCAGACCGCGGTCCTCATCGAGACGCTGACCGCCCTCGGCGCGGAGGTCCGCTGGGCCTCGTGCAACATCTTCTCCACCCAGGACCACGCCGCAGCGGCCGTCGCCGTCGGCCCCGACGGCACCCCGGACGACCCCCGCGGCGTCCCCGTCTTCGCCTGGAAGGGCGAGACGCTGGAGGAGTACTGGTGGTGCACGGAGCAGGCGCTGACCTGGCCCGGCACCGGCACCGGCGGCCCGAACATGATCCTCGACGACGGCGGCGACGCCACGCTCCTCGTCCACAAGGGCGTCGAGTTCGAGAAGGACGGCAAGGTCCCCTCGCCCGACACCGCGGAGAGCGACGAAGAGCGCGTCATCCTCCAACTCCTCACCCGCACCGTCGCCGAGACCCCGCAGAAGTGGACGCAGCTCGCGTCCGAGATCCGCGGCGTCACCGAGGAGACCACCACCGGCGTCCACCGGCTCTACGAGATGCACCAGGCCGGCACCCTGCTCTTCCCGGCCATCAACGTCAACGACTCGGTGACCAAGTCGAAGTTCGACAACAAGTACGGCTGCCGCCACTCCCTCGTCGACGGCATCAACCGCGCCACCGATGTCCTCATCGGCGGCAAGACGGCGGTCATCTGCGGCTACGGCGACGTCGGCAAGGGCTGCGCCGAGTCCCTGCGCGGCCAGGGCGCCCGGGTGATCATCACCGAGATCGACCCCATCTGCGCCCTCCAGGCGGCCATGGACGGCTTCCAGGTGGCGCGGCTGGAGGACGTCGTCGAGACCGCCGACATCTTCGTCACCGCCACCGGCAACAAGGACATCATCCTCGCCGAGCACATGCAGCGGATGAAGCACCAGGCGATCGTCGGCAACATCGGCCACTTCGACAACGAGATCGACATGGCCGGCCTCGCCAAGCTGCCCGGCATCGTCAAGGACGAGGTCAAGCCGCAGGTCCACACCTGGACCTTCCCCGACGGCAGGGTGCTCATCGTCCTGTCCGAGGGCCGCCTGCTGAACCTCGGCAACGCGACGGGGCACCCGTCGTTCGTCATGTCCAACTCCTTCGCGAACCAGACGATCGCCCAGATCGAGCTGTTCACGAAGACCTCCGAGTACCCGACCGGCGTCTACGTGCTGCCCAAGCACCTCGACGAGAAGGTCGCCCGCCTCCACCTCGACGCCCTCGGCGTCCGGCTCACCGAACTCCGGCCGGAGCAGGCGTCGTACATCGGCGTCCAGGTCGAGGGCCCGTACAAGCCGGACCACTACCGGTACTGAGCCCGGCACCACCGCCGCCCGCCCGGGAACCCCCGGGCGGGCGGCGGCACGTCGGGGGAGGGCACGCCCGCGTAGGGTGCCGGACATGCCGCGCGGACGCTATTCCCTCTACGACCCGTACGACGGCACCCCGCTGGGCGACGAACACTTCCAGTGCGCCCCCGGCGCCTCCGGCTGGCGCTACACCGCCAGGACCACCGACCCCGACGGCACGGCCACAGGATCAGTCGACCTCACCATCGACCACCTGGGCCGCCCCGTCCGCCTCGAACTCCACGCCGCCGGCTGGCAGGTCCGCGGCGCGGCACTCGACGGCATCACCTGGGTCCGCTCGGACGCGACGGGAGACCAGGCCCGCGAGGGCAACGCCCGCGCCCACGGATTCACCGGCACCTCCCCGGCCTTCCTCATCGCCACCACCCGCCTCCTCGGGCCCCCTTCCACCCAGGCCCCCCAACGCCTCCGCCTCGTTGCCCTCACCCACCCGGTCCTCGCCCCGCGCACGCTGGACCAGGCGTGGAAGAAAACGGGGGAGGACACCCACGAGGCCGACACGGGGCCGCTACAGGTGGTGAACTACCAGGTCAGCGACCTGGAGACGGGCAAACAGGGTGAGGTCCACATCGCTGGCGACGTGGTGCTGGCCGCCCCCGGTGTCGAACTCGAAGAACTCGACACCCCGCCCAACTCCCTGGACGCCTGAGGGCGATTCGCATCGCCCGCGGTTGACCTGGTACTGTTCACGTCGCTCGGGCAGGAGGGCACGATGACTCCGAAGCAGAGCACTCTCTGAACTACCCGATCCGGAGCGGGAATTCGCACCGAAAAAGGTCTGGTAAGGTTCAGGACACCGAAGGGAAACGCCCGGAGAGGCCCGGAAGGGTTTTGAAGGTAGTGTCCGTTCTTTGAGAACTCAACAGTGTGCCAAGTAATCGATGCCAAGTGTTTGATGTAGTGACACAGCAGTAAGCGAGGCAGACTCGTTTCTGTTTTTGCATCATGTATGCATTTACGGAGAGTTTGATCCTGGCTCAGGACGAACGCTGGCGGCGTGCTTAACACATGCAAGTCGAACGATGATCCGGTTTCGGCCGGGGATTAGTGGCGAACGGGTGAGTAACACGTGGGCAATCTGCCCTGCACTCTGGGA